>JAUSJX010000033.1 GCA_030647435.1 Candidatus Rokuibacteriota bacterium | reverse complement strand
ATCGCCACCGTGCCGAACCGGGGCTCGCCGCCGGCGATCCTGTTGCGCGAGGGCTATCGGGAGGGCGGCACGGTCAAGAACCGCACCCTGGCCAACCTCACCAAGTGGTCGGCGCAGAAAGTCGACCTCCTCCGCCGGCTGCTGCGAGACGAACCGCTCGCGCCCGTCGACGCGCTCTTTGAGGTGGTCGCCTCCGCGCACCACGGCCACGTGCAGGCCGTGCGCACCACGATGCAGCGCGTGGGCTTCGACACGCTCATCGCCGCGCGCCCCTCCCGCGAGCGAGCGCTCGTCGTGGCGATGGTCGCCAGCCGGATCCTCGAACCCGACAGCAAGCTGGCCACGACGCGATGGTGGCACACCACGACGCTGCCCGCGGACCTCGGCGTCAGCGACGCCGACGAGGACGCGCTCTACGAAGCGATGGATTGGCTGCTCGCGCGGCACGACCGCATCGAGCAGAAGCTGGCCGCGCGCCACCTCCGGCCCGGCGGGTTCGTCCTCTACGACCTGACGTCGAGCTACTTCGAGGGCACCACCTGCCCGCTGGCCGCCTTCGGCCACAACCGCGATGGCAAGCGGGGGAAGCTCCAGGTCAACTACGGGCTGCTCACGGATGCCCGGGGCTGCCCGGTGGCGGTGTCCGTGTTCAAGGGCAACACGGGTGATCCGCCAACGCTGCTGCCGGAGGTCGAGCGGGTCCGCGAGCGGTTTGGGATCGAGCAATTCGTGGTGGTGGGCGACCGCGGGATGATCTCGCAGACGCAGATCACCGCGTTGAAGGCCCTCGCGGGCGTGGACTGGATCACGGCCCTCAAGACCGGCGCGATTCGCGCCCTGGTGGCCGAGGGCCACGTGCAGCTCGGGCTCTTCGATGAGCGCAACCTCTTCGAGCTGAGCCACCCCGACTTTCCCGGCGAACGGCTGGTGGCCTGCCGGAATCCCGGGTTGGCCAAGCTCCGGGCGCACAAGCGGCAGGCGTTGCTGGCCGCGACCGGCACGGAGCTCGAGAAGGTGCGCGGCATGGTCGCGCGGGGCAGGCTCCGGGGGCGTGACGCGATCGGCGTGCGGGTCGGCAAGGTCGTCAACAAGTACAAGGTCGCCAAGCACGTCCAGCTTGAGATCCAGGACGACCGCTTCGACTTCCAGATCGACGAGGCACGGGTCGCCGCGGAAGCGGCGCTGGACGGCCTCTACATGATTCGGACCAGCGTACCGTCCGAGCGTCTCGACGCCGCGGATGCGGTGCGCCACTACAAGCGGCTGAGCGACGTGGAACGCGCCTTCCGCTCGCTGAAGACGATCGACCTCAAGGTGCGGCCTATCCGTCACCGACTCGAGCCGCGGGTGCGCGCCCATATCTTCCTCTGCATGCTGGCCTACTACGTCGAGTGGCATATGCGGGAAGCGTGGCGCCCGCTGCTGTTCAGCGACGAAGATCTCGCGGCCAAGCAGACCCGCGATCCGGTGGCCCCAGCCACACGCTCGCCGGCGGCCCTGCGGAAAGTCCACCGGAAGGTCCTGGACGACGGGACGCCCGTCCACAGTTTCTCGACGCTGCTGAAGGAGCTCAGCCGCATTGTCCGGAACGTCTGCCGCCAGCGCAGCGCGGGACCCGAGGCGCCGACCTTTGAGATCGTCACCACGCCAAGCCCCACCCAGCAACGCGCCTACGACCTGCTCAAGACGATCACGGTGTAGACAGAACCCTGCAGGCCGTCTGTGAGCTATCTCCACGAATCAACGACCAATCTCGCTAAGGTGACGCAGGAACTTCAGATTAGGCGAAGCGGGGCATCACCTTCTCTGCGAAGAGCTTGAGCGAGCGCCGGACTTTGTCGTGGGCGAGGCCGCCGCGTGAGAACGCGCCCATCATGAAGTCGATGCCGAGCGCCTCCTGGTGCTGGCGGATCTTGTCGGCGACCTCTTCCGGGTCGCCGGCGATGGCGGCCTGGTCGAGCGCCTTGTCTTCGCTCAGCGAGAGTAGGTTCTCGCGCACGCGGCGGTAGAACTTGTACTGCTCCGGCGGGACGCCCGTCTCGTCCGCGATGAGCCCCGCCTGCGTCTGGAAGAACCAGCGGATCGGCTCGCGCAGGTCCTCGCGCGCCTGCTTCGACGTCTCCGCCACGTGAATGATCTTGTTGAGGCAGATGTCCGCGCCCGCATCGGTGCCCTGTGCCTCCCGCCAGGCCTGGCGGTACGCGTCGTAGTTCTTGCGCAGGATGTCGAAGGGCGTGAAGGCGGGGGAGGTCAGGATCTTGAGCCCGCGCTTGGCGGCCAGCGTGTACGTGTCGGGGGAGACGGCGGCGGTCCAGAGCGGCGGGTGGGGCTTCTGGACGGGCTTCGGGAGCACGCAGAGATCGCGCACCTGGTAGAACTCGCCCTCGAACGTGCAGCGCTCCTCCGTCCACGCGCGGCGGATCACCTCCAGAATCTCGTCGAAGCGCTCGCGCGTCTTCTCCATCGAGATCCCGAGCCCGCGGAACTCGGCGGGCTGGTAGCCGCGCCCGATGCCGAAGTCGAGCCGGCCTCCGGAAAGGATGTCCACCATCGCCCACTCTTCCGCGATACGCACCGGGTGGGCGAAGGGCGCGACGACCACGGCGGTGCCGATGCGCACGCGGCGGGTCTCGCGCGCCAGCGCCGCCGCCAGCACGGCCAGCGACGGCGCAATGCCGTATGAGGAGAAGTGGTGCTCGGCGAGCCACACCGTGTGAAAGCCGAGCTCCTCGGCCAAGCGGCACTCGTCGAGCGTGTTGGCGAAGACCTGCGCATGGGTCTGCCCCTCGCGGAGGGACAAAAGGTTCTGGGTCGAAAATCGCATAGAGACGCCTCCCACGCGGCACCCTAAACCGGGGAGCGAGCCAAGTCAAACGCGCGGGTGGCTAGCGAACGCTGAGCCCGCTGTCTTCCGAGAACTCGACGAGGAGCGCCCGGCCGGGCGCGATGTCCACCTCTTCCTTGAGCTGCCACCGCCGGCCCGAGCCTTCCGGCGCGCCTTCGGGCTGCCGGTCGGCCAGCGTCACCTCGACGAGCCGGCGCCCCGGCGGCACCGCCAGCTCCTCGTAGCCGAAGGTCGGGCCGTCGTGGCGCAGGCCGCCGGGGCGATAGTGGTGGACGAGAAGCACCCGCCCATTCACGGCCACCGTGAGCTGGGTGTCCACGCGGCGGCCCGTCTGAGCGCGCTCCGGGCTGGTCGGGCGCATGTGCCGCGGGAGCTTGTCGATCTCCTCCTGCGAGCGCGCGGGACCGGCGTGCTCGAATGCCGCCACATGCTTGAAGGCGATGCGCACCACGGCCGCGCCGGGGTCCGAGCCCGTCCAGGGGAAGGCCGAAAAGGCGCCGAGCCCCAGCGAGACCGCCGTGAGCAGCAATGCGAAGCCTGCGAGCCTGACGACGGACGGACGGCGGCTTTCGAGGACGGGCGCGCTCATCGCGGCAGCTCCTGCTGGAAGGCGCGCACGTCGTTGACGAAGCGCGCCGTCTCCACCGGCGAGTACCAGCGCACGCGCAGCCGATCCGCGGGCAAGTCCTTGGCCGCCGGCAGTCGCGCGCCGCTGAGCCGCTCGGCCAGCCAGAGGCTGCCCTCCCGGTACGGACAGTCTTCGGGGACGCAGCCCGCCACGAAGACGCCGCCCGCGCCGGCCTCGAGCGACTTCGCGATCATGTCCGGGTGCAGCGTCCCCACGCAGGGCAGGCCCATGAGGGCCACGCCCGGCAATTCCGGGAGCGAGCCGTCGGGTCCGAGACGGTCGGCGAACCGGCGCATCAGCCTGCACGCGTAGACCAGCACGGGCGCGTCCGCGCCCGGCGCGGCGACGGCCTTGAGCCGCGCCGTGACGGCGGTGCCGAGCAGGCTCACCGGCTGGTCGCCGAGTAGGATCCCCGCCGAGTCGCAGGCGCCGACGCAGATGCCGCAACCGACGCACTTGGCCGGGTTGACGACGGCCGTCTGCTTGTAGCGGGTGCCGTCGTGGCGCGGCACCATGACGATGGCCTCGTAGGGGCAGTCCTTCCAGCAGCGCGTGCAGCCGGTGCACGCGATGTTCTCGACCCGTGCGCGCGCCGGCGGTACGCCCCTGAGCACCCACGGCAAGACCAAGAGCACGGCGCCCACGCCCAGCGTCAGCGCCCAGCCCCAGCGCGGGTCGAGATCGGTCAGCGGGAAGTAGAAGAAATAGAACCAGTCGATGGCGACGACGCCGGGCAGCCGGCTGAGATCGGCGGGCGGGCCCGAGAGCGCGGGGCGCACGATGCTCGCGATGAGGAGCGCGGCGCCCGTGACCCAGAGGACGACCCGGGGCGGCATGAAGCGCGCGCGGCTGAGCCGCATGACGTGCAGCCAGTACATCGCGCCGAGCAGCAACGGGATCGTGATGTGGATGAACAGGATCAGGAAGAAGAGGAAGTTCTGGATGCGCGAGGAGTCGAGGAAGGTGCGCACCAGCGGCTCGCCGAAGACCGGCAGCACGTCGAGGAGCTTCGCCCCGGTCAGCGAGAGGACCTGCGCCTGCACGTCCCAGACGAGCCAGTAGCCCGTCGCGCTCGTGATCCAGACGAGCGCCAGGAGCCCGAGCCCCGACACCCAGCCGATCCAGCGCGCCCCCCAGAAGCGATCGTTGAGGAACATCTTGCACGCGTGGAGGACGGCCGCCAGGATGGCCGCGTCGGACGAGTAGCGATGGAGCGAGCGCGTGAGCGAGCCGATCCCCCACGGCTGGGCCATGATGCCTTCGATCGAGCGGTGCGCGGCGTCCACGCCCACCCGGTAGAAGAGGAAGAGGTAGATCCCGGTGAAGAGAGCGACGGCCAGCGAGAACATCGCGATCGTGCCCGTGTGGTAGAGCGGGTTGAGCGGCGGAGAGACGAGCCGGTCGAGCGCTACTTCGGCCCACTGCCACGCGGTGCCCACGCGCAGGAGCCAGCGCCGGTGGACGGGCTCGCGCGGGCGGGCGGGTGTCGGGAAGATGGCGAACGGCAGCGCCGCCGCCGGCACCGGCGCGAGCCCCAGCGGCGTCGCGCGCCCGTCCGGCTTGGCCGGCGCGTTGCCGGCCTCGTGGGCGTGGGGCTCGTACACGACGCTACCCGCGCTCAGCTGAGAGGCGCGCAAGGTCGGCGGCCTGCCGGTCCTCCGGATGCGCGAGCCCCCGGTACGTGAAGGCGAGGCGGCCTCGGCGGTCGACGATCAACACGAGGTTCTCGTGGGCGATCTCGCCGGCGGGCAGCGGCGCGTACTGGACACCGTAGGCGCTGAGCGTGTCCTTCACCGATGCCGGCGCCCCGCTCAAGAGGTGCCAGCGGGAGCCGAGCTCCCATCGCACCGCCGCGCCCGCGAGCGACGCCGGTGTGTCCCGCTGGGGATCGAGGCTGATCGCGATGAACGCGACGTCAGGGGCGCTCCGCGCCTCGAGGGCCTTGAGCCGGGCGATGAGGAGCGGGCAGGAGGCGTGGCAGTCCGCATACACGAAGGTTACCACCACGGGGCGACCGCGAAGCGCGGCGAGAGAGACGGGCCGGCCGCGATGGTCGGTGAGCGCGAACTCGGGCGCGGGACGGCCCTGGCGGAGCGGGCTCATGAGCTCGGCCGGTGTCGGCGCGGCGCCCGATGCCGAGATCTCGCCCGTGACCAGCAAAGATGCCGCCAGCGCTACGAAGACCGCCGGAGCCGTCACGGCCACGACCCTGCCGCCGCGCCGCGCGAGGAAGGCCCGCAGCTCGTCCGCGTAGAAAGCCCAGACCACGACGGCGAAGAGCGGCGGCTGCAGCAGCGTCAGGATGAGCGCGTCGAGCCGGTAGCGGCGCGTGTCGGCATTCCAGCCGAAGCAGGCGGTCAGGAGCGTGTCGGCCCACGGGGCTAACCCAGGTCCAAAGAGCAGGAAGGCGACCGTCGCCGCCCCGAGACCGAAGATGGCCACCATCAGCGTCGGGGCGAAGAGGGGACCGGTGAGAAGGCGTTTCACCACGCGCGCACCCAGGCGTCCGCGACCACGCCCACGAAGAGCAGCAGGAGGAAGAGGTTCGAGGCGTGGAAGTTCGCCATGGCGAGCTTTCGGTCCTGCGGCGCGTCCACGAGCAGGAAGTTGCGACGCAGCAGGTTAGTCCCGCCGGGCACGACGCCGACGAGCACGTAGGTCCAGCCCGCGAGTCCGAGGATGAAGGGCAGCACGCTCGCCACGAGGAGAGCGACGGTGTTGAAGAGGATGCTGCACGCCGCGTGCGCCTCGCCTTTGACCGCGGGCAGCATCGGGATCCGCGCTCCCGCGTACTCCTGCTTGTAGGCGATCGCGAGCGACCAGAAGTGCGACGGGCTCCAGAAGAAGAGCACCGTGGCGAAGAGCACGGGCGGCAGGCACAGCTCCGGCCGCGCCAGGGCGCCGCCGGCCATGACCGCGAAGGAGCCCGCGAGGCCGCCGATGACCACGTTGAGCCACGAGCGCCGCTTGAGCCAGATCGTGTACACGACGACGTAGGTGAAGGCGCCCAGGAAGAGGTGCAGCGCCACCAGGCGGTTGAGCCGCCAGAGGGCGACGCTGACCGCGAGGGCGACCATGCCGAGCCCGAGCGCCACCACGTTCCACCCGCGGATGCGGCCGGAGGGCAGTGGGCGCTTCGCCGTGCGCGGCATGAGCGCGTCGAGGTCGCGGTCGAGGAAGTGGTTCAGCGCGCCCGCGCCGCCCGCGGCCATCACGGTGACGACGAAGAGCAGGCCGAGCGAAGCGGGCGACAGCCCGCCCGGCGCTGTGCCGACGTAGCCGAGCACGGCCGCCATCCCGATGAAGGTTCCGACGCGGAGCTTGAGCGATTCGACGTAGGCGGCGATCATGGCGCGCCCTCCCGCCGGCGCAAGAGCGGCAGGCCCATGTTGATCACGAAGGCGAGCCCGCCCGCGATGGCCAGCACCGATCCCAGCCCCATGAGGTTCAGCCCGATCAGCGCCTGGGCGTTGGCCCAGGTGAAGCCGAAGGTCTTGCGCGGCGCCCCGTGGCCGCCGGCCCAGTGCATGCCGGCCATGATGCCGAGGAGGCCCACGCCGTACAGCCACGGCTGCCAGCGCATCCAGCGCTGCCGCCAGGGCTGCCGGCCGCAGATCTCGAGGAGGAGCGGCGTCAGCCCCATGTAGGCGAGCGTGACGGCGCCGACCATGCCGTGGTAGTGCGCCGGCACGCGGGTGTCCTGGGTGAAGCCGATCAGCCCCATGATCCCGCCGATCGCGAAGAGCGCGAAGGACACGGTCATGCCGGAGAAGAGCGGGCTCGACCAGGGCAGCGGGCGCTTCGCTCGGAAGGCGGCGGAGGCCGCCATCAGCAGCACCGGCACCGCCGCCGCGCCGAGGCCGCCGAATGTGAGCAGCGTGATCCACCGGTTGATCAGGAGCGTCTCGGGCCGCTCCACGACGTAGGCGGCCCCCGCGGCAATCATGAAAGGCAGGAGCGCCCAGAGCAGCGCGCGCAGGACGCGCCGCGCCGGCAGCACGACGGCGACGGAGAGCGCGATGGACACGAACCACGCCGCGGCCATGCCCGCCACGTGCAGGAACTGCAGAATGTGCCCGCCGCCCCAGGCGAAGGCGCGGAGCCGGTAGCCGAAGGGCACCGAGGGGTCGAGCCTGAGCAGCGCGATCCCGAAGGCGGCCGTGGCGATGACGGTCGCCGCCGCGCCCACGGCCATGGCCAGTGCCTCGGGTGAGTCGTCCGCGGCGCGGGCGCCGCCCCTTCTCAAGAGCACCGGCAGTGACGCGGCGAGATAGGCGCCTGCCTGGAGGCTCATCCCGATCCCAAGGAGCACCAGCCCCGCCCAGAAGAACGGGTGGTCGATGATCGGCAGATAGTCGTTGAGGTAGGGCTTGCCCGAGGCCGAGAGCGCCGGTACGGCGAGACCCGCCGACCCCGCGACGGCGAGCCAGAGCGCCGACCACGAGGCCCACCAGGAGAGGCGGTAGTTGGCGCGCCACGCCGCGTAGATCCACAGCGCGCCGGCGAAGGTGACGAACCAGACCGTGAAGGCGAAGGTCACGTGCGAAGTCAGCGAGAGATGGAAGAGCTCTGCCGTCGGCAGGATCTGGACGGCCGGCGTCCGCGCGAAGGCCGCCAGCATCGCGAAGAAGCCCGCGACGACGAGGGAAGCCAGCGCGAGGCCCAGCCAGCCGACGAGCAGGCGCCGGGTGTCTGCGGGAACGAGCGCCGCCGGGGCGGGGCGCACGACGGCGGGTCTCGTCGGCGCGGCGTCCGTGCCACGGAGGAGGATTGCCGGACCGCTTCCTAGCACCGGCATGATCGCCTCGGGAGTCACGGCGCGCCTCACTTCACCAGCCAGATGTCCGCCAGCCACTTCCAGTTCAGGAAGTAATAGATGATGAATGACGCCAGGAAGACGAAGACCAGCACGAGCGTGCCGGAGATCGGCACGTGCTGCCCCTTGTCCTGGGGCAGGGCCGCCAGCGGCACCGCGCCCGGCGTGTCGGGCACGCGCCGGCCGAAGAGCACCGTGCCCACGGTGAGCACGACGTAGAGCGCCCCGCCCGCCAGGGCGAAGAGCCCGCCCACGCCCATGATGCCGAGGAACAGGAACGCCGCGGCCTCGACGGGCGGCTGGAACTGGGAGGTCGCGAACTGCACGTCCCAGTGGCGGCGCGGGATCGCGTAGGAGCCCGCCGTGGTCATGCCACCGATGAAGATCGTCATGCCGATGGCGAAGAGGTAGATCTGCAGCGTCGCGAGCTTCTGCGAGATGACGTAGCGGCGGAAGATCAGCGGCAGGACGTAGTACGTCAGCGCCATGAAGGCGATCGTCGTGCCGGCGACCACGGTCGCGTGGAAGTGGCCCGTGATCCTGAGCGTGTTGTGGGAGATGATGTTGATCTGCTCCGCCCCGAAGGTGACGCCGGTGATCCCGCCGATGAAGCCGAAGAGGACGAGCGACAGCGCCATCCCGGCGAAGCCCGGATTGCCCCAGGGCGCTTTCGCCAGCCATTCGAAGAGCCCCTTGGTCAGCCCCTTGCGCCGCTGCGCCACCTCGATCGACGCGGGCACCGTCATGCCGTGGATCATGCTGGCGAGCACGGCCAGGTACATGCCGTAGCTCGTGTTCCAGATCTTCCACGCCGGGGACAGCTGCGGATCCACCAGCAGGTGGTGGGCCGAGGCGAGGTTGATGAAGAGGATGTAGAGCACGAAGGCCGAGCGGCAGACCTTTTCATTGACCGGCGTGGCGCCCACCGTGAGCGTGGCGAGGAGATACCAGATGGTGACCATGGTGGCAACGTTGATCTGCTGGGAGGCGTGCCCCAGCCCCCACCACACGAGGCGGTAGATGCCCGGGTCGATATAGCTGATGATGCCGAGCGACCAGAGCCAGGTCGGGATGTAGATGATGGCGCCGTGGGCCAGCGTGAAGACGGCGATGATGGCGGCCGTGGCCGCGCCGAAGGTGACGAGCGGGATCGAGCCCTCGTACGTCCGCTCGGCGCGCGCGACCACGAGGGTCGCGAAGAAGTTGCACACGCCGATCAGCGCGCCCACCGCGAAGAGGATCCACCCGAGGTAGAAGTACGACACGGCCTGGAGCGGGGCGTAGGAGGTCATCATCACGTCCGCCCGGCCGGCGAGGATCGCGGTGTTGATCAGGAGCGAGCCCGCCACCATGAGGCCGAAGCCCGCCCAGCCGAGGCGGGGCCAGGCGAGGCGGCAGCTGAGCACGATGGGGCCCGCGAAGTAGAGGACGGCGATCTCGAAGAAGATGATCCAGAAGATCAGCATGTTGATGCCGTGGAAGGTCAGCGCCCGGTAGAAGCTCGTGGGGTCGAGCAGGTGCACGGCCGGCCATCGCGTCAGCAGCACGAGGACGGCCGCGATCCCGCCGAACAGGATCGCGAAGACGCCGGCCACAGCGTGGACCTTGATGAGGCGCTCGGCCTGGTTGTGGATCTTGAGGCCCGTCTGCGCGCAGGTTCTGAAGACGGCTTCCATAATGTTCGCCTCCTTTAGATGCTCGCCTCGGACGGCGGGGCCCCAGCCCCGCGACGTCCTGCAGCTCGCACCGCTAGATGCTCGCCTCGGACGGCGGGGCCCCGGCCCCGCGACGTCCTGCAGCTCGCACCGCAGTTACTCCACAGTTATCTTGCCGACCATCTGGTGGTGGCCGATCCCGCAGAATTCGTTGCAGACGACGAAGACCTCGCCCGTGGTGGTCGGCGTGATGGTCAGCACGTACTCGTAGCCGGGCAGGACCATGAAGTTGAGATTGAGGGGAAAGAGCGAGAAGCCGTGGACCAGGTCCATCGAGGACAGGTGCAGGCGGTAGGTCTGGCCCTTCTTGAGCTTGAGCGCCGGGTACCACTGCCACAGGCGCCCCAGCATGTAGACCTCCTTTTGCGGGTCGGGGGCGATCACAGGCAGGCCCTTGTCCTCGGCGACCTTGGGCCCGGCCTCGACGAAGGCCTCGACCTTCTTCAGGAAGGCGTCGGGGGTCGTGCGGAACGTGTTGAACGACGGGTTCTGCCCGCCCTTGAGATGCCAGAGCGGCATCATGGCGAACAGGATCAGGCACCAGACGAGCGCGATGCCGACCCAGACCTTTTCGCTGCTGTCGACCTTCTTCCACCAGATTCCGGTGAGCGGCTGGAGACTCATGGCGCCCCCCTACTTTCCAACGGGGATGCTCGCGATCTCGAGCAGTCCCCAGATCGTGTAGAAGATCACGGGGACCGTGATACCGAGCACCAGCAGAAGGAAGATGTTGTCGAAGAACGCCTGCGCCAGCGGCGTCTTCTCACCCGGGCGCTGCTCCTTGTCGGCCATGGCCTGCCCTCCCATGCGGAATCGTTTGAGGCCAGTTCGAACCTGGGCCGAGGGTAGGGCGCGGCCGCGTTTGGCGCGTATGACCTAGGTCATACGGCGCAAGAACCTCAGATCGGCGGCCCCGTATGATTTAGCTCATAGCGGGCCTCTTGGATTGCCCGTATAAAGGGGACCAGGGAGCCCCGGCGGCGAATCGTCGCCGGCACCGACTTCCGGACTGAGGCAACGCAAGAGGAGAGAGCGTATGGCGCCGCGATCGATCGTGACAGGTTTCCTGGGCATGGTGGCAGTTGTCATGGGCGTGGGGGTGCTTCTGGTGTCGGCGCAGGACGCTTCCTCGCAGGGCCGGACTCCCGCCAAGCCGGCGGCGGCCGCCACGGCACAGGCGGGAGCGCCCATCGAGGCAGTGCTGACCAGCGCGCCGGACGTGCCGCCGCCGATAACCCGGCGTGATCCGGCCAAGGTGGTCGTCCACCTGGAAGTCCGCGAGGTGAACCTGCCCATCTCGGACGGCGTCGAGTACACCTTCTGGACGTTTGGGGGCCAGGTGCCCGGCAAGTTCATCCGGGTGCGCCAGGGCGACACCGTCGAGTTCCATCTGCAGAACCATCCGGACAGCAAGATGCCGCACAACATCGACCTGCACGCCGTGACGGGGCCCGGGGGCGGCGCCACCAGCACCTTCACGGCTCCCGGCCACGAATCGCAGTTCACCTTCAAGGCGCTCAACCCGGGCCTGTACGTGTACCACTGCGCCACGGCCCCGGTCGGCATGCACGTCGCCAACGGCATGTACGGCCTGATCCTGGTCGAGCCGCCCCAGGGCCTGTCGAAGGTCGACCGCGAGTTCTACATCATGCAGGGCGACTTCTACACCGTCGGCGCGTACCGGGAAAAGGGCGCCCAGCCCTTCGACATGCAGAAGGCCATCGACGAGCGGGCGACCTACGTGCTCTTCAACGGCTCGGAGGGCGCCCTGGTGGGCGACAAGGCGCTCAAGGCCAAGGTCGGCGAGCGCATCCGGATGTTCGTGGGCAACGGCGGACCGAACCTCGTGAGCAGCTTCCACGTCATCGGCGAGATCTTCGATCGCGTCTACACCGAGGGCGGCTCCCGCTATCAGGAGAACGTGCAGACGACGCTGATCCCGGCGGGCGGCTCCGCCATCGTGGAGTTCAAGGTCGAGGTGCCGGGAACCTACATCATCGTGGACCACTCCATCTTCCGGACCTTCAACAAGGGCGCGCTCGGCATGCTCAAGGTCGACGGCCCCGAGAACAAGCTCGTGTACTCCGGCAAGGAGGTCGACGTGGAGTACCTCAGCGAAAAGGCCGGGCCCCAGTCGGGCGCCATCGCGTCCGCCGCCAGCGCGCTCGAGAAGGGCACCCTCGACATCAAGACGCAGATCGCGGCGGGAGAGATGCTCTTCAAGGGCACCTGCTCGGTCTGTCACCAGCCTCACGGCAACGGGCTCCCGAACGTGTTCCCTCCGCTGGCGAAGTCCGACTACCTGATGGCGAACAAGCAGCGGTCGATCGAGGTCGTGCTCAAGGGGCTCAGCGGCCCGGTCACGGTCAACGGCAAGCAGTTCAACTCGGTCATGCCGCCGATGAGCCAGCTCCGGGATGACGAGGTCGCCCACATCCTGACGTACGTGCGCAACGCCTGGGGCAACCAGGGGGACCAGGTGACCGCCGCCGAAGTGACGGCGACTCGCGCCAAGATCAAGCTGCCCCCGGGGGCGGCCCGCTGACCCGGATTATGCGTGAACACATGCGCCACCCTCACCCCGACCCTCTCCCTCGGAGAGGGAGAGGGAGCCGTTTCGATCCCCTCGCCCCCGGGAGCGGCCCGCTAAGCCGGATTATGCGTGAACACATGCGCCACCCTCACCCCGACCCTCTCCCTCGGAGAGGGAGAGGGAGCCGTTTCGATCCCCTCGCC
>JAUSJX010000032.1 GCA_030647435.1 Candidatus Rokuibacteriota bacterium | reverse complement strand
GGTGCCGGAAATCGGCACGCCGGGTTTGAGGTGGCGGGGGCTGGAAACGGCTTACGGCGAACCTACACGGGCACGAAGCTGGAAACGGCGGACACAGCCAAGGGGAGCCTACGGAGCTTTGCGCCAGTCCTCGACCCTACTCAAGACCGCTAAGGCCCTGGGCCTAACCATTCCGCAATCGCTGCTGCTCCGGGCGGATGAGGTGATCCAGTGATGGACCGTCGCGCCTTCATCATCGCTCTGACCGGCCTCCTCGCCGCGCCGCTCGCCGCCGAGGCGCAGGATCCTGGAAAGGCTCTACCTGGAGGTCCCGCTTCGCGCAACGTAGTCCTTGAACTTCAGCAGGCACTTACGGTCGCGATTGAACGCTTCCAAGCCATGGACCGGGCAGGCGTGCTGAGCCACATCTCTAATCAGTATCGAACTGACTCCCTCACGAAAGCGGCCATTGGTGAGCAGCTTCGCGTGATGTTTGCGCTCTACGACACGGTCCGGGCGCAGGTGCATATTGACGAAGTGCGGACAGCGGGAGAACAAGCGTGGGTCTACTCCACGGGTGAAGTCTCGGGACGGCTACTTGGGCTTGGCACGTGGATGCCCGTCCTGTCTTGGAAGCACGAGCCAGAGGTGGCTCGGCGCGAGCAGGGAGTCTGGCGGCTGTACGGCTACCAGCAGTGACCGCCGCGACGGCAGGCCTCAAGGTTCGCACAGCCCTTCGCTAGCTGTTTACGCGCGGCGCCGTCGTCTCCAGCGCAACACGCGCAGCTCGGCGAGACCTGAGTCGAGGAGAATGAGTCGCTGCTGCGGTGAGCGTACGAAGTGTTTCAACCACGTGGGACTCTGGGGTTTCTCGATTCCGTGAGCGCGGGATTTGTGGCGGTCGCTAAGTCGCGGCCTAGCTCTATCGGCGCTGCCGTGCGCTAGGGCGGCGATCCAAGAAGTCTCCAGCCGCACCTGGGGGCAAGGCTGACTACGATAGTCGCCGATAGATCACATGGGTGCTTGCTCTGCTGCGTACGTAGGGAGCCACCCCTCATAACCTGACTGACGCGCCGCCCATACGGTCCGCACGCGCGTCGGCTTGCCGCACGCGCCGCGAGAGGGTGACCAACAAGATCTGGGTTAGTTCCGGCACTTCCCTGCGAAGGACCGAGAAGTTCCCGCGGTTGACCCCAAGGAGGCGGACCGGTGTATCCGTGACGACTGTGGCCGAGCGGGGCTCTCCATCCAGCAAACTCATCTCGCCGAAGAACTCCCCGGGCCGCAGGAGCACTGGCCGTCCTACCGACACGTCGACGCTCACAGTTCCGTCGAGGATGAGGAAGAACTCATCTCCGGGATCACCCGCATCGCGCGGCGAGGGAGCCGAGGGAACAGCGTTTGTCCGTCCTATGCGCACGAACGGGTCTGAAAACCCTGGTGTCGGCGGTTCAATCCCGTCCCTGCCCACCATTCTTTCACCAGGTTCCCCAGCGGCCTCCCCGCTCCACGGTGACAGGGATACCGCTCCCGCCTTCGCAGGGTCTACGCCATGTACGCACCGCCGTTGATGTGGATCATCTCGCCGGTGATCCAGCACGCCTCGGTCGTCGCGAGAAACACCGCGACGCTGGCGATCTCCTCCGGCTGCGCCATCCGGCCGAGAGGGATCTCGCGAGCGCGGACGGCGAGCTGCTCCTCCGTGTTGCCGTAGCGCGGCTGCCGGGTGTCGGTCAGCCCAGGGGCAATGGCATTGACCCGGATCCGATGGGGCGCCAGTGCCAGTGCCATCGCCCGTGTGAGACCGACCACGCCGGCCTTGCTGGCAGAGTAATGCACCCCGAGGGGGTCGCCGCGGATCGCGGACGAGGAGATATTGACGATGGCGCCCGGGCGGTCGGCGGCGATCATGGCCCGCGCGACTGCCTGGGCGCAGAGAAAGCTGCCCTTCAGGTTGACGCTGAGGACCTGGTCCCAGTCGCGCTCCGTCATCTCGAGAAAGCGTACGCGGGGGAAGACGCCGGCATTGTTGACGAGGATGTCCGGCGGGCCCAGAGCGCCGACGACCGTGATCACCATGGCCTCAACCTCCGCAACGTGCGCGACGTCGGCCCGGACGACGACCGCGCGACGGCCGAGACCGCGGACCTCGCCGGCCACGCCTTCGGCTCCCGCCGGGTCGTCCAAGAAGTTGATGCCGACATCGGCGCCCTCGCGCGCCAGCGCGACGGCAATCGCGCGACCGATACCCTGCTGGGCGCCCGTGACGAGCGCCACCGTGCCTGAGAGCCGCATGTGTTCTCCTCCCGCAACCTCGTCTTCTCGCATCTGGGCGCCGTCAGGGTCGGCGCTTGCGCCACCGATCCTACATCATTCCTGGCGTCGCCGCGGGCACCGGTCTCGTTTTTCGGGGGCCGGATTCAGTCCGGCTGGACGAACATAGCGGCTGGTGCACCAGCATCGCACTCGATCACTCCCGGGGAGGAAGCGCCGATGGGCGGAGCGATGCGGCGCGCCGTCATGCCGCCGTCGCGCTCACCGCCGGGCATTTCTCGCTGAATGGCCGTCCCGGGCGCAAAAACCGGTGCCTCCCATGGAAACAATGTAAGCTGGATGCATGTGTGTCAGGGCGTCCGCCGTCTTCAAAACGATGTCGCTTGCCGCCGTGGCGGGAGTCCTTCTGGCAGCCGGCGCCGCCGAGGCCGAGCCCGCGCGCTTCCGCATCCAGCCCGAGGCCAGCGACGTGGGCTTCAAGGCGACGTCGCGGCTGATGGATGCGGACGGGAAGTTCTCGCGCTTGACGGGCGAGGTGACGCTGGATCCCAAGGACCCCGCGACGGCCATGATCACTCTGACGATCGAGTCCGCCTCCATCGACACGGGCATCGGCATGCGGGACAAGCATCTGCGCAGTGCGGATTTTCTCGACGTGGCGCGCTTCCCCACGATGACCTTCGAGAGCCAGCGGGTGGAGGTGATGGGGCGCCGAGCCACGGTGACCGGCCAGCTCACGCTGCACGGGGTGACGCGGGAGATCGTGGTGCCGGTGGACGTCCGGTTCTCCGAGAGCGCGCTGGTGGCCACCGGTGAGTTCCAGCTCAACCGCCGCGACTACGGCATCAACTACTCGTCGTTCTTGAACCCCATCGGCAACGCCGTCCACGTGACCTTCACGTTCCGCGCCCGGGCGTCCTGAGGCTAGCTCAGACGCCCAAAGAACCGGGGTTGATCATGTCCGCTGTCCCCGGAGCTGGGCCTGCGCGGCGCACGCCCGGATGAGCGCTGCCATTTCGGTCACCGACAACGTCGTGAGGTCCATCCGAGCCTCCGATACTGGTCTTCGGGCCAACGAGGTCCGCCTGCTGCTCGGGGTTATCGCCTACAACCTCGGCAATCTGCTGCGTCGGCTCGTCCTGCCCGTCTCCATCCAGAACTGGTCCCTCACGAGCCTCCAGTAGCGGCTCTTCAAGACTGGCGGGCGCCTCATCCGGCGCGCGCGGTCCTTGACCCTCCAGCTGGCCCAAAGCCATTTGACACGGCGCCTCTTAGGGCAGATCCTCGGGCGCATCGAGCGACTCACGTGGCATCCGACCTGATCGAGCGGACGGGACACAGAGGGAGTGAGACGAGGAGCGGATCGATCCCGGCGGGGGTGTCTCTGCGGTGGGGTGGGCACAGGTGGCGCGCCCCGGAGCACGCGGGGTCAGCAGGGCAGGAAGCTCGAGAACCCCCCGGTCATCTATTCTGACTGGGCGACATGCTTGGTTGGAGGGCGCGCGGCTCACTCAGCAGCGTCAGAGGGAGGAGAAAATAGGTCCATATCGGAAATCCCGGATAAGATGCTCTGGCGCTCCGACTTCGACCGATCGATCTATGCAGTCGTCGACTACTTGGAAAGGCGACCGGAGATAGATATAAACCGGTGGGGATTCTCGGGAGGAGTATGGGCGGCTTCTATGCGCCGAAGGTTGCAGCGGTCGACAAGCGCATCAAGGCTGTGGTCGCGTGGGGTGCGATGTAGGAGTTGTCCCGCTCGCTGTTGAACTTGGCTGAGCGCGGCGGCAGGGCATCATACCCTCAGGTCACCGCAGTGCGGGGGATACCGACATCGCGGCCCCCGCGGGAAGATCGATCCTGAGCCGATTGTGGCCCTCGCGTCCTGGCCGACGGCGACCACGATGACTCATGCGGCACGTGCCGCGGCCGTGGCGGCCTCGAGCGCGGTCACGAGCGCGCCGAGCTCGTGATGCCGCTTGATGCGCCGGAAGCGCTCGGCGGCGCGCAGCAGGCCGAGCCCGAGCCACCGCCGTCGCATGTCACCGTCGCGCCAGCGCGTGATGTTCCGCGTGACGTGGCGCAGCGTCCCGATGAGATTCTCGATGCAGTTCGTCGTGGCGAAGAAGCGGCGCCGCGTCGGCGGCAGCCCCAGCTTCAGCACCGTGAGCGTGTCCTCCAGCCCTTCGCGCACACGCGCCGCGGCGTCGGCGTGGCCGTTGCGCTCCAGCCAGGTCGCGAGCGCCGTCAGCTGCCGGCGTGCCGCCGCCGCGCCGGCCGCCTGATACGCCCGGCGCAGGGCGGCCCGGACGTAGGCCTGCCGGGCCTTCGGCACCAGAAGGCGACTTATACGGGTCTAACCACGTTCTTTCATTTCGGCACCTCACTTCACGAAGCTGATGCCTCACCTGGGGGCAGGTCACGAAAAACTGGCGGGGCAATGGCGGTGCGCAGCCCTAGCCGGCGGTGAGCGCTGTCGCGACGCCGTGCACGTCAGTGCATAGCCACGCGATGACGATCTTGCTCCTGCGCCAGGGTGAACTGGTGATAGGCCCTGTGATTGGCCCGCAGGCTCCGGCGATAGGAGAGATTGCTCACCAGCGACACGACCGGGTGTCGCCCGCGCCAGAAGCTGGCCCACAGCCGCCGCCCGATCCGCCCGGGCGAGTAGAACCTTCGGTCGCAGCAGTCCATCTCCCGGACGATCTGCTCCCGCGAGAGTTGCTTGTAGTCCGCCACCGGAAACGTCAGCGTGTAATACTGCCAATCCTGCGGAAAGGCATTGGTGCTGATCCGGCCTTCGGTTTGCATCTTGTCCCACACTCGCGTACCCGGCAACGGCGTGAGAAACAGGGCAGTGAGGATGTCCACGCCATAGCCACTGGCCGCGTCGGCGATCCGCCGACCGATGCCGCACTCGTCACTGTCCAGGCCGATGATGAACGAGCCCGCCACGAGGATTCCATGCCGTTGGATGCGCTGCACGGAGGCTCGCATGTCCCGTCCTTTGACGATGTTGTATTTCTTTCCCAGCTCCGCCAGCCCCTCCACCGTCGGCGACTCAAAGCCAATGAATACCCCGATGCACCCGGCCTTGGCTGCCAGGCTCAGCAATTCCTCATCACCGCCCATGTTGATCGTTACCTGCGCGATCCATCTCTTGTGCAGCTTCGCCTGGATCATCGCCCGGAACAGTTCCTTGGCGCGCACGATGTGGGCGGCGCTGGTGCCGATGAGGTTGTCGTCCACCACCAGCACGTACTTCTCACGAATCGAACGCATTTCCTCGATCACATTGCTGATAGGCCGGTTGCGGTATCGCGCCCCGTTGAACACCGTGACGCTGCAGAAGCTGCAATTCAGCGGGCACCCGCGTGTCGTCTGGATCGCCCCGAAGGCATAGCCCCTGGGCAGCAGATCGTGCCGTGCGGGAGGAACAGCCTCCAATCCGACAGGCTCTGCCTCGTAGAGGCTCTTGAGATCGCCGCGGCGCGCATCTGCCAACACCTGCGCCCAGACTCCCTCGGCCTCGCCGGCCACCACGCAATCCACGTGTTTCATCGCCTCCTGGGGGCGCATGCTCGCGTGGATGCCGCCCATCACCACGCGCACTCCCATCGCGCGAAACTGCCGCGCCAACTCATACGCCCGGCTGGCCTGCGAGGTGCATGCGGTGATGCCCACTAGGTCCGGCCGCGGCATTGCGGCATAGTCCCTGATCCCCTGGTTTTCATCGAAGACGGTGATCTGCCAGTCGGCCGGTGTCAGCGTTGCCACCGTCAGTAGGCCCAGCGGCTTCCAGATGCGAAATCGCTTGAACCACCTCTGCCTCACTTCAGACAGCGCCAAGGGATTGACGGGGTTGATGAGATACAGCCGCATCGGGCACATTGTTTTAGTCTAAGCCTATCGAATTGGAGTCGCAGGGGAATGCTCAGGAGCAGCGGCTCACATCCGCTCGTGAAGCCGAGGTGATTATACCAAATGGACCGCGCCCGAGCGAGAAAGCCCGGCGCGGAGCGTCGATGACATAAAGCCTATTCTCAGTCATCGCCTTGGCACAACGCGGATAAATACCCCCCATGTCCCGCCGATGCTGCGAGAGCGCGCCGGGAAGGTCAAACCGGAGCCTCGACGCAGGGGGCGGGAGTTCTCCACCTGGGCCCCAGGCAGCCGCAGGGCAGAGATCCGCGGCTGCTCGGGCCCGTGGCACGGCCTACCTCGTCACGTAGGGGAGTGCCCGCTGCTCAGCTCGCGCCGCAGACACGGCGGCCGGGGGCGGTGGGCCGTCTCGCGCACCCGGGAGTTCGAGATGGGCGAGGATCAGCTGGATGAAGGCCGGATCGTCGATCGTGGCAATGAGCTGCATCCCCCCGGCGCAGCGCGGGCAGCGCAGGACGTCCAAGTCGAAGGCCCGGCGCATCAGCGCGGCCCATGTCCAGTAGCGGGGCCGCTTGCCGCCCCAGCGTCCCGGCCCGGCCCTCCCCGCTGCCGCGCTCGGACCTGTTGCCTCATCACTCTCCACACGGCGATAGGCGACGACCTCCGGCCGCCAGTGCGCGTGCGGGGCCAGCACCCCGCAGGTCAGGAACTCGCGAAACTCCCGCGCGATGAACTCGGGCAGGCCGGCGCCGTCGGCCCGGTCGGCCGCAGCCGTAACCCCGCCGGCGAAGCGCGCCAATGCCCCAAAAACGATACAGCCTGGAACGCCTCCGAGGGCGCCGTGACAGGCTGAGAGCTCTCCGCGCCCCTGCGGCTTTCGGCGTCCCTGCGCTAGAATGAGCGCATGAGCGGCGCCGGATCGAAGCTCGCCCAGGCTTTCGAGCGCCGCATCCTGCTCATGGACGGCGCCATGGGCACCATGATCCAGGCGCGGGATCTCTCCGCCCAGGACTTCGGCGGGGCGCAGCTCGAAGGGTGCAACGAGCACCTCAACCTCACGCGCCCCGATGTCATCCGCGCGATCCACGAGGCCTACCTCGACGCCGGCGCCGATCTCATCTCGCCCAATTCCTTCGGCTGTGCCCCCTATGTGCTCGCCGAATATGGGCTGGCCGAGCGCTGTCACGAGATCACGCTGGCGGGGGCACGGCTAGCGAGAGAGGCCGCCGACAGCCGGACTACCCACGAGCGACCGCGCTTTGTCCTCGGCGCCATGGGTCCGGGGACCCGCACCATCACCGTGACGGGCGGCGTGACCTTCGACGAAGTACTCGACGCCTACTACCGCCAGGCGCGGGCGCTGATCGAAGGCGGTGTGGACGCGCTCCTCCTCGAGACTTGCCAGGACACGCTGAACGTCAAGGCGGCCGCCATCGGCGTGAAGCGCGCCATGGCCGAGGCGGGGCGCACGCTGCCCCTCATGGTCAGCGGCACCATCGAGCCCATGGGCACGATGCTGGCGGGGCAGGGGGTGGACGCGCTTTACGCCTCCCTCGAGCACCTGGGCCTCTTCTCGATCGGGCTCAACTGCGCGACGGGGCCCGAGTTCATGACGGACCACCTGCGCTCGCTCGCCGAGATGGCGACGTGCTTCGTCACCGCGTATCCCAACGCGGGGCTGCCGGACGAGCGCGGCCACTACGAGGAGACGCCCGAGAGCCTGGCACTCAAGATGCGGCGCTTCGTCGAGGAGGGCTGGGTCAACGCGATCGGCGGCTGCTGCGGGACGACCCCGGCGCATATCGCGGCGCTGGCGCGCATCGCCGATGGGCGCCCGCCACGGCGCCCGGCGGCGATGCGCGCCGCCGCGGTCAGCGGCATCGAGGCGGTCTACCCAGCCGACGACAACCGCCCTCTGTTGGTGGGCGAGCGGACCAATGTCATCGGCTCGCGGAAGTTCAAGGAGCTGATCGTCGCGGACAAGTTCGAGGAGGCGGCCGAGGTCGGCCGAGCCCAGGTCAAGGGCGGGGCGCAGGTGGTCGACGTCTGCCTGGCCAACCCGGATCGCGACGAGCTGGCCGACGTGGACCGCTTCATGGCCCGCGTGACGCGCATGGTCAAGGTCCCGCTCATGATCGACTCCACCGACGCGGCCGTCATCGAAAGCGCCCTCAAGGCCTGCCAGGGCAAGGCCATCGTCAACTCGATCAACCTCGAGGATGGTCTCGAGCGCTTCGACCGGGTCGTGCCGCTCCTTAAGACATATGGCGGCGCCGTGGTGGTCGGCTGCATCGACGAGGACAAGCAGCAGGGCATGGCCGTCACGCGCGCCCGGAAGCTGGCGGTCGCCGAGCGCTCCCACGCGCTCCTGACGGAGCAGTACGGGCTGGCCGAGCGCGACCTCATCTTCGACGCGCTGGTGTTCCCCGTCGGCACGGGTGACGCGAACTACATCGGCTCCGCCGTCGAGACGATCGAGGGCATCCGTGCCATCAAGGCGCGCTTCCCCGCGTGCAAGACGATCCTCGGCATCTCGAACGTCTCCTTCGGCCTCCCGCCGGCGGGGCGCGAGGTGCTGAACGCCGTCTTCCTCTACCACTGCACCAAGGCAGGGCTCGACTACGCCATCGTCAACAGCGAGCGGCTCGAGCGCTACCCCTCCATCCCCGAGGAAGAGCGCACGCTGGCGGAAGACCTGATCTACTGGCGCGGCACGGACCCCGTCGCGGCCTTCGCCGCCCATTTCCGCGGGAGGAAGAAGGAGGCGAAATCGGCGGTCGCGCTGCCTCTCGACGAGCGGCTGGGGCGCTACATCGTGGAAGGCTCCAAGGAGGGGCTCCTCGAGGATCTGGCCCTGAAGCTCAAGGAGGCCGGCGCGCTCGCGATCGTCAACGGGCCTCTCATGAAGGGCATGGAGGAAGTGGGCCGGCTCTTCAACGACAACCAGCTGATCGTGGCCGAGGTGCTCCAGTCGGCCGAGGCCATGAAGGCGGCCGTCGCCTACCTCGAGGGCTTCATGGAGAAAGACGAGAGCGCGACGCGCGCGACGCTCGTGCTGGCGACGGTCAAGGGCGACGTCCACGACATCGGCAAGAACCTGGTCGAGATCGTGCTGAAGAACAACGGCTACCGCATCATCAACCTCGGCATCAAGATTCCGCCCGAGGAGCTGATCGCGGCCTACCACCAGCACAAGCCGGACGCCATCGGGCTGTCGGGGCTGCTCGTCAAGTCCGCCCAGCAGATGGTGACGACCGCGCAGGACCTTCGCGCGGCGGGGATCGAGATCCCCCTCTTCGTCGGCGGCGCGGCGCTGACGCGCAGGTTCACCGCCACGCGGATTGCGGTCGAGTACGGCGGGCCGACCCTCTACGCCAAGGACGCCATGGACGGTCTCGACCTCGCCAACCGGCTCTTCGGCGCGACCACCCGCGAGGCGGCTCTCGAGCGGCTGCGGGCTGAGCAGGAAGCGCTGCGCGCGGGCGTGGCGGCGGCGGCGGAGGCGGCGCCCGCGCAGGCGGCGCCCGTGGCGACGCGCTCGGCCGTGTCGCGAACGGTTCCGGTGCCGAAGCCGCCCGACCTCGATCTCCACGTGCTGCGGCGCGTGCCTCTCGCCCACCTCTACCCGTACCTCAACCTCCAGATGCTGCTGGGCAAGCACCTGGGCGTGAAGGGGTCCGTGGCGCGCCTGCTGGCGGCGGGCGATCCCACGACCGTCGAGATCAACGCGGTGATCGAGAGGCTCGAGCGCGAGGCCGCCGCGCACGGATGGATCGAGGCCAACGCGCTCTACCGGTTCTTCGAGGCGCGCTCTGCGGGCGACGACCTCATGCTCTACCGCGACGGGTGGGAGGCCGCGCGCTTCCACTTCCCGCGCCAGCGCGGGGGCGACCGGCTGTGCCTCTCCGACTACGTGCGCGACGCCGCCTCGGGCGAGCCGGACTACGTCGCGCTCTTCACGGTGACGTGCGGAGCAGGGGTGAGGCAGCTCGCCGAGCGCTGGAAGGAGGAGGGAGAGTACCTGCGCTCCCACGCCATCCAGGCACTCGCCATCGAGCTCGCCGAGGCGCTGGCGGAGATGCTCCACGCGCGCCTGCGCACGCAGTGGGGCTTCCCCGATCCGCCCGGCATGGCGCTCGAGGACAAGCTCAAGGCGCACTACCGCGGTCTTCGCGTCTCCTTCGGCTACCCGGCCTGCCCGAACCTCGCGGACCAGCGCATCCTCTTCGACCTGCTGGAGCCGGCGCAGATCGGGCTCGCCCTGACGGAGGGTTTCATGATGGACCCGGAAGCGTCCGTCTCGGCGCTCGTCTTCCACCACCCGGAAGCCAAGTACTTCAAGGCGGAGTAGCGTGTCCCTCTCGCCGCGGTTCTTGGCGGTGCTCGCCGCCGAGGGGCTCGAGGCACATCGCGTGCTCGATGTCGGCTGCGGGGCCGGGAGCCTCACGCTGTGGCTCGCCCCCCGAGTCAAGCACGTAAGCGGCCTCGACCGCGACCCCGCCGCGATCCGGGACGCCCGGCGGCTTGCCGGGGCCGCGCGCCTGTCCAATGTCGAGTTCCACGAGGCGGACGTCGAGCGGGAGGAGTACGACCGCTGGCAGCCCGACCTGGTGACGGCGTATCTCTGCGCTTCCGACGCCATCATCGAGCGCGCGGGTCGGGCGCTGGCGCCGGGGCAGTGCCTCGCGATGGTGGCGTTCCACGTCGAGCAGTGGAAGGAAACCGGCAAGGTCTCGCGCTTCGCCTATGACGAGGCGCGGATCGAGCGGGCGCTCCGCTTCCACGGTTTCGCCCCGGAGGTGATCGAAGTCGAGCGCGAGGTGACGCGCTTAGCCTCGGTCGAGGAAGGGCTCGCCGCGGCCGTCGGGCTCGAGGACAAGTGGCGGGTGGACGGGCGCTGGTTCCGCTACGTCGCGTTCCTCGAAGAGGGCGGCCGCACCCTGACGCGCGCGCATCTGATCGTCAAGGCCCGCAGGTCGTGACGCTCGCTGCCGTCACGCTGACCGAGCTGGTGAGGACGCGCGCGCTCGATCTGGGCTTCGATCGCGTCGCGATAGGGCCTGTCTCGGCGCCGGAGCACGGCGACGCGCTTCGGCGCTGGCTCGAGGCCGGCTATGCCGGCACGATGGGCTACCTCGAGCGCCGCCTGGGCGAGCGCCTGGAGCCCGCGCGCGTCCTGCCCGGCGCCCGCTCGGTCGTCTGCGTGGCGCTCAACTACTACCAGGGCGAGCCCGCGCCCGATCCGTCGTGGACGCCCGTGGCGCGCTACGCGTGGGGGCGCGACTACCACGACGTGATGACGCCCCGGCTTGCCGCGCTCGGCGCGCACCTGGCGGAGGCCTGCGGCGCCGTCAGTAAGGGATACGTCGACACGGGCCCCGTCCTCGAGCGTGATCTCGCCGCGCGGGCGGGGCTGGGCTGGGTCGGCAAGAATACCATGCTGCTCCACCAGGACCTGGGCTCATGGTTCCTGATCGGCGTGCTGCTGACGACGGCCGCGCTCGACTTCGACGAGCCGCTGCCAGACCGGTGCGGCACCTGCCGCGCCTGCCTCGACGCCTGCCCGACTGGGGCGTTCGTCGCGCCGTATGTCCTCGATGCGCGGCGCTGCATTTCGTATCTCACGATCGAGCACCGCGGCGCCCTCGACTCCGGAGTCCACGCCGACATCGGCTCGTGGGAGTTCGGCTGCGACGTCTGCCAGGACGTCTGCCCGTGGAACCGGAAGTCGCCCGTGACTCGCGAGGGCGCCTTCCTGCCGTCGGTGCCGTATCCGGGCGCCGAGCGCATCGCCGTCATGAGCGACGAGGAGCTCCGCGCGCGCTTTGCCGGCACGGCGCTGCTGCGCTCCAAGCCCGCGGGGCTCCGCCGCAATGCCGCGATAGCCCGCGACAATGCCGCGCGGGCCGGCGGCCCTTCCGCGTGAGCGGCTCGCGCTCCCTCGGCGCCCTGGTCCGTCTCTTCCTGCGCTTGGGCTTCGCCGGCTTCGGCGGGCCGCTCGTCCACATCGCCATCATGGAAACCGAGGTGGTCGAGCGCCGGCGCTGGCTCTCCAAGCAGGAGTTTCTCGACGGGCTGGCGCTGTGCCAGATGCTGCCTGGTCCGGCCTCGACCCAACTGGGCGTGCTGATCTGCCATGCCCGCGGCGGGCTGCCCGGGGCGCTCATCGGCGGCGCGGCCTTCATCTTGCCCGGCTTCTGCGTGATGCTGGCCTTCACGCTCCTCTACGAGCGCTGGGGTGCTCTGCCGGCGCTTGGCCCGGTCTTCGCCGGCATCGCGCCCGCCGTCGTCGCGGTCATCCTCTTCTCGGCCTGGCGTCTCGGGCGCTCCGCGGTGGCGCGGGTGGATATGGCGCTGCTGTACGCGGTGGGCTTCGTACTGACGGCGTGGCTCCGCTTCGACACGGCGCTCACGCTGATCCTGTGCGGCGCGGCGGCCGCCGTCCTCCGACGGCTCGCCGCAGGGGGCGCCACAGCCCGGGCGTGGGCCATGCCCGCGCTGATGACGGCTGCGCCCGAGGTCTACGCGCGCCTGGCCTGGCTCTGGATCAAGATGGGCGCGCTCGTCTACGGCGGCGGCTACGTCATCATCCCGGTAGTGCGCGGCGAAGCCGTCCAGCGCTTCGGCTGGATGTCGGACCGCGTCTTCCTCGACGGGCTGGCCCTCGGTCAGATGACGCCCGGCCCCATCGTCAACCTCTCGGTCTTCGTCGGCTACCAGGCGGGAGGCCTGCTCGGCTCCATCGTGGCGGCGCTCGGCGTCTTCGCGCCGGCCTTCGCCGTGGTCCTGGTCGCCGTGCCGCTCATGAACCGCTTCAAGCACCTGTCGTGGATGAGGAACTTCCTGGCCGGTGTGAACGCCTCGGTGGTCGGCGCCATCGTGGCGGCGACGATCCCGCTGGCGCGGAGCGCGGTGGTCTCGCCGTTCACGGCCATCGTTGGGATGGCGTCGGTCGGTATCCTGTGGCGCTTCAAGGTCGACACGGTGTGGCTGGTGCTGGGGGCGGGCGCGGTCGGCTGGCTCTGGAGCCTGGCTGGGTGATCGGCTCCGTCACGGTGTTCTGCGGCTCGAGCGACGCGGTGGATCCGAAATACTTCGCCGCCGCTGAGGAGCTCGGTGAGAAGCTCGCGAAGCGGAAGTGGCGGCTCGTCTACGGCGGCGGGGGCGTCGGGCTCATGGGCGCGCTGGCGCGCGCGGTGCTCGGCCACGGCGGCCATGTCACCGGGGTCATCCCGCGCGCGCTGCTCGACCTGGGCGTGGGAGAGACGCAGGTCAGGGAGCTTGTCGTCACGGACGGGTTGAGAGACCGGAAGGCGATCATGGACGAGCGGGGGGATGCCTTCGTGGCACTGCCCGGAGGGCTCGGCACGATGGAGGAGGTGCTGGAGGCGCTCACTCTCAAGCAACTGGGTTACCACGGAAAGCCGGTCGCCGTGCTGGACCTCGACGGCTTCTTCGACCCGCTGTGGTCACAGTTCCAGCGGGGGATAGACGAGGGCTTCATCAAGCCGGAGTTTCTCGACCTCTGGTATCCTGCTCCTGACGTGGACGCGCTGCTCCGGTACCTTGAAGGCTACGAGCCGCACCGGTACGGGCTCAAGTGGACCCGGTAGTCCTTCTCACAGGGAGATCGCTCATGAAAGGCCCCGCCGGCCGGCTGATGTGGATCGTCGCAATCGCACTGACGGGCTGTCTGCTCCTCCCCGGCGCCGCCCGGGCCGCGTCGATCAGCGGTGTCGTCCTCAATGCGGGGCCCGCGCCCGATCGGAGGCAGATCCCCATCAACATTGACCAGTACGTGTGCGGCAAGAGCCATGAGAGCGACGAGCTGATCGTCGGGTCGAACCGGGGCCTCCGCTGGGCGGTCGTGTCGATCCAGCCTCCGCCGGCGGCCAAGTGGGAGCCGTCGTCCAAGCCCGTCCAGATGGACCAGCAGCAGTGTCTCTACGTGCCGAGGGTCGTGATCGTGCCGGTTGGGGGTACGGTCGAGTTCCTCAACACCGACCGGCTCCTCCACAACCTTCACAGCGTCAGCACGGAGAACCCGACGTTCAACCGGACCCAGCCGAAAGGGCGGACGATCCCGATGATGTTCAAGAAGCCCGAGACTGTGAGGATCGACTGCGACCTTCACACCTGGATGCGGGCGTACGTGGTGGTCGCGGAGCACCCCTTCTACGCCGTGACGGGTTCCCACGGCGAGTTCGCGCTCGACAACGTGCCGCCTGGCAAGTACACGCTCAAGGTCTGGCAGGAGCTGCTCGGCACGGTCACCCGCGAGGTGACGGTCGGCGACAAGGACATCACCGGCGTCACTGTGGAGATGGGGAAGAAGTAGCCCAGTACTGGGCCAATTTGCTTCGCCAGATCTACTCAGCCCTCGCCTCGCGGCATGACCGCTCAGCTCGAACAGCAACGTTCTCGGTCGCCAGCGACGCTCAACGTACAACCGTCTCAGCCCTCGCCTCGGGGCTGCGCCCCTCAGCTCGAACTGCCACGTACGCCTCGCGCCGCTGGCTCCCTCGGGCCTCGTCTAGCTCGCAACTTGGCCCAGTACTCAGGGCGTGACCTTGATCGGCTTTGAGGATTCCCACGCTGCCGAGTGGGTGGGCTCCTCGAGGGCCTTGAGCACGCCGCCCTCGTCGAGGGCGATCGTGAAGGTGACCTTGGGGAAGGAGAAGACCGGGTGCAGGTACGCCCGGGAGATCTCCGAGCCGTTGATGTAGAGCGCGATGTAGCGCACGAAGTGCTCCCCGAGCGACGGGTGGTCGCTGGCCGAGCCCACGCTGACGGTGACGTCGAACCACTGCCCGCGCTTTACGGTGTCCGGCGCCACGATCTTCGGCGTGTGCTTGGGATCGGGCGCGCTCCGCACCGCCTTGTACTCCGGGGTGAACTGCTCCTCCTGCCCGGCCCTGGCCTGCGGGGCGGCGAGGACGGCGGCCGCGGTGACGGCGGCCCACACTGCTATCCATCGGCTGGTCGTGCTCATGGCTCCTGCCTCCTTGTGTCGGTGCTCACGCGTCGCCCACCCACTTCCGGATGGCCTCCAGCAGCTGCCGCGGGCTGTACGGCTTGGCGAGGTACGCCGAGGCGCCGGCCTCCATGGCCTTCTTGTCGTCGCCGCTGAGCGCGAACGAGGTGACGATGATGATCGGAATCTTGGAGGTCTCGGGCTCGGCCCGGATCTGCCGGGTCGCGTCGAGGCCCGACAACTTCGGCAACTGGACATCCATGATGATCAGGTTCGGCTTCTCCCGGCGCGCCGCCTCGACGCCCGCCTCGCCGTCGTGGGCCTCCATGAGGTCGTAGGGCTGGCGGGCGAGCAGGTCGTGGACGATCTTCCGGTTGAACGCGTTGTCTTCGACGAGCAGGATCTTCTTCTGGCTCATGCGGCCTCCGTAGCTTCTGCGATCCGCAGGGGAATCGCGAAGTGGAACGTCGAGCCGCGCCCCGGCTCGCTCTCGACCCAGATGCGGCCTCCGTGGAGTTCGACGAACGTCTTGGTGATGCTCAACCCCAGCCCGGTGCCGCCGAACTCCCGGCTGATGCTCGAGTCCACCTGGCGGAACTCGCCGAAGATGTGGTCGAGCTGGTCGCTGGGGATGCCGATGCCGGTGTCGGTGACGCTGTAGACCACCCGCTCGCCGTCGAGGCGGGCGCGGATCGTCACGCCGCCCTGCTTGGTGAATTTGAGCGCGTTGCCCACGAGGTTAGTCAGGCACTGGGTGATGCGCTTGCCGTCGCCGTAGGCGAGCGGGATATCGGCCTGCACCACCGCCGTGAAGTCGAGACCCTTCTCGGCGGCGAGCGAGCGGAGCGACGTCCGCGCGGTCTCCACGACCTCCTGCACGGAGTAGTCGGTCAAGGAGAGCTCCATCCGGCCGGCCTCGATCTTGGAGAGGTCGAGGACGTCGTTGATCAGGCGGAGCAGTTGCTGCCCGCAGGTGCGGACATCCTGGATGGGGCCGCGCACCTCCGGGGGCACGTCGCCGTAGATGTCGTCGAGGATCATCTCGGTGAAGCCGAGGATGGCGTTCATCGGCGTGCGGAGCTCGTGGCTCATGTTCGCCAGGAACTCGGACTTGGCCTGGCTCGCCCGGGCGAGCTGGCTGTTGAGGGCCTCGAGCTGGCGGGCAGCCTCGCGCTCCTCCTCGTAGAGCCGGTGGAGCTCGGCGCTCATGTTGTTCATGCGCGCCGCCAGCGCCCCGAACTCGTCCCGATTGTCGACGGTGACGGTCGTGCTGAAGTCGCCCTTGGCGATGCGGCCGAGGAAGCCCTGGGCCGCGCGCACCGGCAGGATGAACGACCACGAGATGACGAAGCCCAGGAGCAGCGCGAGCAGGAGCGAGGCGAGGACGAAGCCGCCCATCAGGTAGAAAGCGTGATGGTTCGCGCGGGCGGTCGCCTCGCGCTGGCGGGCCATGTTGTCCTCCTCGATCCGCACGACCTGCTCGACGAGGCCCTCGACCTGCTGGAAGAGCGGATAGCCCTCTTTCAGCTGGAGGCGCATCGCCTCGTCGATCTTGCCGTCGCGGACAAGGTTGGCGACGTCGGCGACCGTGGCCATGACATCGCCCTGGGCCGTCCGGATGCGCTGGATGATCTCGAGCTCCTCGGGGGGCGCCGCGTTCTCGATCTCGGCCAGCCCGCTGTTCAGCCGGTTGTTCTCGCGCAGGATGCTCCCGATGGTCGCCTCGTCGCGGAGAAGCAGGGCCATGGCCGTGTAGCTCATCTGCATGGCGAGCGCGTGCTGGGCCTGCCGGGACGCGGTGACCCGGTGGTGGGCGTGGTGCATCGCCTCGCTCTGCCTCGACATGGCGGTGATGATCTCAAGGCTCATCGCGCCCATGACCGCCACGAGGACCGCGACCAGCATGAAGGCGGCCAGGAGCTTGAAATGGACCGACAAGCGCAGCCGCGCGACCGCGCGTACGAGCAGGCCAAGGGGCGTGTGGGAGAGGAGCAGGCGAGCCGCACGCTCACTCAACCCCGGTGCGACAGCCGGGGCGGATGCGGCTGAGTCGCCGGCAAGTCCGGCCTCGTGAAGGGGCATGGAGGGCAACGCAACGGCATGCTAGCAACCGCGGGCAGGGGAGTCAAGGACGGCGGCGCGCGGCGCGGCGCTTGACACGCGAGGCGGCCGGGGCTTAGCCTCGCTTCAATGCCTCCGAAGATCCTCATCGTCGACGACACCCCGCACAACGTGAAGATGCTCGTCGATCTCCTTTCGGCGAAAGGATACGCCACCGTGACCGCGGCGTCCGGCCAGGAGGGGCTCGAACAGGTGGAGGCGGAGCGCCCGGACCTGGTGCTGCTCGACGTCATGATGCCAGGCATGGACGGCTACGAGGTCTGCCGGCGGATCCGCGCGAATCCCGAGTACGGCATCCTGCCCGTGGTGATGGTGACGGCGCTCGACCCGGCCCGCGAGCGTATCAAGGGCCTCGAGGCGGGGGCCGACGACTTCCTGACCAAGCCGGTCAACATGGCCGAGCTGGTCGCGCGGGTGCGCTCGCTGCTGAGGATCAAGGACCTCTACGGCACGGTCCAGGCGCAGGCCGCCGAGCTCGCTGACCTCAACGCCAACCTCGAGCAGCGCGTCCAGGCGCAGGTGGCCCAGCTCGAGCGCCTGGGCAGGCTCACGCGCTTTTTCTCGCCCCAGCTCGCCGAGCTGATCATGACCGGCGGTGCCGAGGACCCGCTCAAGAGCCACCGGCGGGAGATCACGGTGGTCTTCGTGGACCTCCGCGGCTTCACCGCCTTCGCCGAGACGGCTCCGCCCGAGGACGTCATGAGCGTCCTCCACGAGTATCACAACGAGATGGGGCGGCTCATCATGGAACGCGAGGGCACGCTCGAGCACTTCGCGGGCGACGGGCTGATGGTCTTCTTCAACGACCCAGTGGAGGTGCCGGACGCGACCGAGCGGGCCATCCGTATGGCTGTCGCGATGCGCGGGCGCGTGGAGGCGCTGGTGCCCGGGTGGCGGGAGCGCGGCTACGATCTCCACTTCGGCGTGGGCATCGCCAACGGTATCGCGACGCTCGGCGCCATCGGCTTCGAGGGGCGCTGGGACTACGGCGCCATCGGCTCCGTGTCGAACCTGGCGGCGCGGCTCTGCTCGGAGGCCAAGCCCGGCCAGATCCTCGTGTCGCGGACAATCCTGTCCATCGTCGAAGGACTCGTCACGGCCGAGCCGGTGGGCGAGCTCGTGCTCAAGGGGTTCGCCAAGCCGGTCTCCGCCTTCGACGTCCAGGGTCTCCGGCCCCAGGGCCTTCCGACAGCCTAGCGGGGCCGTGCTACACTTCAGTGTCAGAGAATCCATGACATGGCCATCCTGAAAGTTGCCCGTTTGGGCCACCCGGTGCTGAGGCAGAAGGCGCTGCCGGTGCCTGTCGGCGAGATCGGCTCTCCGGAGGTCCAGCGCCTCATTGACGACATGGTCGAGACCATGCGCGAGTACAACGGCGCCGGCCTCGCCGCCCCGCAGGTGCACGTCCTCAAGCAGATCTGCGTGATCGAGGTCAACGAGAACCCGCGCTATCCGGAGGCGCCCGCCATCCCGCTGACCGTCATTATCAACCCGGTGCTGACGCCGCTGACCGAGGAGATGGAGGACGGTTGGGAAGGCTGCCTCTCCGTGCCCGACATGCGCGGGATGGTGCCGCGGTACACCGCGACGCGGCTCGACGCCTATGACCGCGAGGGACGCCGCATCGAGGGCGAGGCGAAGGAGTTCTTCGCGCGGGTCATCCAGCACGAGGCCGACCACCTCCACGGCATGGTCTACCTGGACCGCATGCGTGACCTCTCGACGCTGACCCATCTCGCCGAGTGGAACAAGCACTGGCTGGGCGTCCAGGAGCAGGACAATTAAGGCTGTCGCGGTCGTCAAGGATCTGTTCTTCGTCGCGCGCATCAAGGAAACGGCCCGCATGGTCGGTACCCCGCTTGCTTTCGCCCGAACCCCGGAGGAGCTGACGGCAGCGCTCGCCGACGCCCCGGACCTGGTCATCCTCGACCTGACAACCGGGGGCTGGGACTACGAGCGCTTCTTCGCCGCGCTCGACGGCGCGGCGCTGCGCCCGTCGGTGCTGGGCTTCACGACCCACGTCCTTGCCCGCGATACGCAGCCGCTCCACGCCCGGTGCACGCGCGTCGTCACGAAGGAAACGTTGACCCAGGAGCTCCCGGACCTTCTGAAGACCGGCGTGGCTCAAGACCGGCGTAGCGGCATGACGGCCGAAGAGTTCGTCAACGATCTGGATGGACGGAACCAGACGATCCTGAAGCGGCTGGATCCCGGATCCACGCTCAAGCCCGAAGTCGCGGGCGACCTGACGGTGCTGAACCTCCTCAAGGTCGCGCTCAAGAACGAGATCGAGGCGACCGAGATCGCCTCGCGCTGGCTCGTGACCACGGACGACGTCGAGGTGAAGATGGCCTTCGCGCGCCAGGCAGGCGACGAGGCCAAGCACTACCGCATGATCGCCGACCGCCTGCGCGAGCTGGGCTTCGACGCCCGCGGCTTCAACCCCGTCGCCAAGGGCTACGGCCCGCTCTTCCAGTATCTCGACACGCTGACGACGACGGTCGAGCGCGTGGCAGCAGGGCAGTTCACCCGCGAGGCCATCGCCGTCGTGAAGAACCGCCAGTTCATCGAGTTCTGCGAGCAGGCGGGGGACAAGGCGACAGCAACCCTTTACCGCGATGTCATCGAGCCCGATGAGTACTTCCACCACCAGCTGGGCCGCTCGCTCCTGCTCCGCTTTGCCGCCACGCCCGACGCGCAGGAGCAGGCCCGCCGGGCGGCCGCGCGCACGCTGTCGCTGGCGGAAGAGCTCCAGCAGGCGGCGCTCAAGACCGCCGGCATCCACCACGCTCCTGGCTGCTGATGATCGCCGAGCCGCCGCTTCGCGAGTTCGCCGAGCTCACAGGGAGGCCCGACGGCCGCGTCGATCTGGCGAGGGCGGCGCTGGCCATCGCCCGCTGGGAGTACCCCGCGCTGGACGTGGACGCGTATCTGGAGCGGCTGGACGCGCTCGCGCGCGGCGTTGATGGGGAGCGCCGCTCGGCCGATCCCGTCGGGCGGCTCCACCGGCTGCGCGAGTACCTCTTCGTGGAGCAGGGATTCGCGGGCAACCGCGCGGACTACTACGACCCTCGCAACAGCTTCCTCAACGACGTCCTCGACCGGCGGCAGGGCAACCCGATCACGCTGAGCCTCGTGCTGATGGAAGTCGGCAAGCGCCTCGGGCTCGCCGTCGAAGGCATAGGGCTGCCGGGCCATTTCATCGCGGGGGCGCGGCTCGGCGACTCGCAGATCCTTCTCGACCCCTTCAACGCGGGCGCGCTGCTGACGCCTGAGGCGTGCGAGAAGCTGGTGGGGCGCGCCCTGGGGCGCCAGGTGGCGCTCAAGCCTGAGAACTTTGCGGCCGTGACCCGGCGACAATTCCTCGCGCGCATGCTCGCCAACCTCAAGGGCATCTACTGGCAGCGCGAGGCTTGGGACCGCGTCGTCGGCGTCATCGACAGGCTTCTCGTGCTCGATCCCAAGGCGGCGGAAGAGTGGCGCGACCGCGGTCTCGCGTGGACCAAGTTGGGCGAGATCCGGCGCGGGCTCGTGGACTGGGAGCGTTACCTGACCGAGTTTCCCAACGCCGCGGACCACGAGGCCGTGAAAGGCCATCTGCGGAAGGCGCGCCAGAAGCTCGCCCAGTTGAACTAACTTGGAAGGTTGTATGAGGGTCCCAGCGTGAGGGTCAAAGGCGGGCAGAACTTCTTCGGCTTCTCCGTCGGCATCCTCATGCTGGACACGCAGTTCCCGAGGATCCCGGGCGACATGGGCAATGCCGCGACCTTCGACTTTCCCGTCCTCTACCACCGCGTGACCGGCGCGTCGCCCGACCGGGTCGTGCGCCACGGCCAGCAGGCGCTGCTCCCGGCGTTCATCGAGGGCGCCCGCGCCCTCGAGCGCGAGGGGGTCCGCGCCGTCACCACCAACTGCGGCTTCCTCGCCAAGTTCCAGGCCGAGGTGGCGGCGTCGGTCTCCATCCCCGTCTTCACGTCGAGCCTCATGCTCGTGCCCCTCGTTCACCGGATGCTGCCACCGGGCAAGGCCGTGGGCATCATGACCGTCGACGCGTCCTCGCTTCGTCCCGAGCACTTCACCGGCGCCGGGATCGGCAAGGACATCCCGACTGTGGTGGCCGGCATGGAGACGGAGAAGGAGTTCACCCGCGTGATGCTCGACGATCAGCTGGAGCTCGACGTCGAGGCGGCCCGGCAGGAGCACTTGACGGTGGTCCGGCGCATGCTCAAGGCCCACCCCGAGATCGGCGCCATCGTGCTCGAGTGCACCAACATGCCGCCGTACCGCGCGGACATTCAGGCGGCCACGGGTCTGCCGGTCTTCGACATCACGACCCTCGTCCGGATGGTCCACGACGCCGTGAGCCAGGGGCTGCCGCCCCGACCTGCGGCAGGCTCCTGAGGACCGAACTCGTGCTTGACGGCCGCGACAGCAGCATGGATATTGACGCAGTATCCCCTCCTGAGGAGGTCACGAGTATGTCGAAGCGCGCGTTGATAGCAGTGCTCACCACGGCCTTGGTCGCCGCCTTCGCGGCCGGCGCCCCGGCCCAGCAGTCCATGACCTGGACGGCCGGCGCCGTCGGGGGCGGCTGGTATGCCATCTCGGGAGGCATGGCCGAGCTCCTCCGCGAGAAGGCCGGGCTCAACATCAAGGTCATCCCCGGCGGCGGCACGCAGAACCCGCTGCTGGTCGAGAAGGGCGACGCCGAGCTCGGCATGGGGCTGCCGCCGCTCCTCGGCGCCGCGCTGCGTGGAGAGGACCCGTACCCCGGGCAGAAGAACCCGAGCCTCCGCGCGCTCGCCGGCAACATGAGCCTCAACACCTTCCACTTCTACGTCGCGGCCGATTCGCCGTACGCCAAGATGTCCATGGAAGAGATCGTCAAGGGCAAGAAGCCCATCCGGGTCGCCATCTCCAAGCCAGGCTCCTCGGACGTCTGGGTCTTCGAGAAGGTGATGGAGTTCTACGGCCTCTGTGCTCCAGGCAAGATCGATGACTGCTACAAGAGCTGGGAGGCGGCGGGCGCCAAGTTCTTCCGCGGCTCGTACAGCGAACAGGCCGGCGCCTTCAAGGACCGGAACGTGGACGGGACCTTCACCTTCCTCGCGCTGCCGGGCGCGTCCATCACGGAGGCCTCGGTCGGGCGCGACTTGAAGCTGCTCGCCTTCTCCAAGCCGCTGGTCGACCACCTCAGCAAGTTCGGCATGGGCGCGGGCACGATTCCGCCCGGGACGTATCCCAAGGCCGCCAACGGCAACGAGCCTGTGGCGACGGCGACCATGGGCACGACGATCACCGTCAACGCCAAGATGCCCAACGACACGGCGTACCTGATCACCAAGACGCTGAACGACAACGTGGACCGGGTGCGGAAGATCCACGGCAGCCTCGCCGACTACGACCCGTCCAAGGGCTACCTCTACCTCGGCGTGGCGCTCCACCCCGGCGCGGAGAAGTACTACAAAGAGAAGGGCTGGCTCAAGTAGCAGGCTTCACCGTTGCGCACGCTCCGCGGCATCGTCGGATGGGGGGCCGGGACGTACGCCGCCTGACCTGAAAATAGAGCTCCTCGGCAAGTCAGCAGCTTGCCGAGGGGTTTTCGTTTGCCCTCTTGGGTGGCGTGGGGTATCGTGGGGCCGGTTCTAGCTGGTCGTGGGCGCATTCCTGGGCACAACAGAGAAAGCGTGAAGAGCGGAAGCCTACGCGATTTGTGGCGGCGGTGCGGGCGGCTGCGCGCGGACCAAGAATGGGACTTCGTCCATCAGATCCCCGTTGATCGTGCCCCGTACCACGTAGTCTTGACCCGCACGAAAAGCCAACGGCTGAACGTTCATCGCCAGGGGCATCACGAAGGGGGACCCCGCGCGCGACCCGGGGGGCCGACCGACGTCGAACTGAGCCTGGAGACGAAACGGTTGCTCGCCCATGGGAGTAGGGACCATGAACGGCTGCCCGTCGGCATCGAGAATCGATATCTCGAGCGTGTGAGCCCTGTTCGTCTCTTCCCAGGTCACCTCGATAACGCCGCAGATCGCGAAGGGCGAGGGAGCTGGCCCGGTTTGAGTCCAGCCCATACCCAGCGCATAGAGCATACTGCTCTGTACCTCGGCGAAGTGAGCGAGCAGCAGTCGCAGCTTCACGAAGCCAGGGCCGGCGTCAGCGATCCGAGCGAGGGAATCCGGGTGGGGTTGGCCGGGGCGAGCTGTAACACGCGACGGCCCACGTTATTGGGGGTCGTCAGTTGAACGAAGCCTGGCATCTCGATCAGAGCCATATATCTAGCGATAGGTGCCAGGCGATCCTTGAGCTCATCTTCAGTCCAGTCGCCGTGGCCGTGCTCCGCGAGGAGAAGCTCGACGTCATGGTAAAGCTGGGCTACGCCGGCGTCGGCACGCGCGTCGATGTTCCAGGCCTCGGCGGCGATCCAAGCGTGCACCACGGCAAGCTGGACCTCCCCGGCCAGATACCGAGTAGCCAGTCGCCGAAGACCTAGCTCGATCTCTCCCATGTGCCCTGCTCCTCTCCCGCGTTACGTGAGCCCTCGCGAGCTACGCGAGATGTTCAACGAAGGCGACTATGATGGCCGCGCCACCGCCGGTGAGCTCGGCCGACGAGTCGTCAGCGACCGCCACCCGAGCTCTCTGCGCGCGCCCGTCCCCTACTGTACCCGAAGTCAGCTCGTCCAGTATCAGGATGCCAGCGGGACAGAGGTTGCCACGGCGCATCAGTACCTGCAGCCTGATGGTACCTTGGGCGCCAGCGGACGGCCAGACCCCAAGCGCATCCTCAAGGACGGGGTCCTATATGTGGCCTGGTGGGGTACCTCCTTGGGCCAGATGTAGTGGGCGGCAACCTCTGCGTTCCTTTTTCAGTGGAGTGTCTGGACGCCAGCCGCCGCCCGCTCTCCAAGCCGACAGTATGGACTATGACCCAAGCCGAGCTCCGCGCCAAGATCCGCCACCTCATGACCTCGGGCGCCCTGCCGCGCGTGCTGCGGGCGGCCGAGTGGATCGCGCCAGGCTATGTCGCGCAGCTCGAGATGGGCGTGAGGAAGAACCCCTCGCTCGAGGTTCTGCAGCGGATCGCCAAGGCCCTGGGGGTCACGGTGGCCGAGCTCCTGAAGTAGAAGCGCCCCCGCGCGGCTCCAGGCCGCGCTCTTGGAGGGATCATGGACGAGGCGGACTACAACAAGGCGAGAGACGACCTCAACGCCAATTTCGCGGAGTGGCGGCGGCTGGGGCTCCAAGCGGTTGAGAGCGCGACCGTCGCCATGGTGGACTTCGAAGCGCTCGCGGCCTATTGCGTCGATCCCGCCCACGTCCTCATGACTCAGGGTGGCGCCGAAGCGATGGCCACGTGGGCCGAGGCCGCCACCAAGATGGTCGAAGGGATCCGCCAGCTTCTGCTCAAGTACGGCTTCGCGAGGCGTACCGGCACAGTCGGCACAGGCATGACGATCGAGGGCTTCCCGTTCAGGGAGTGAGAGACCACCCGAACCCGTGGAGGATCGCGCGCGATGAACAGCACGAGGATACCACCTGCGGCCTTCGAGCTCCGGCCCGTCGAGCCGCCCTGGCTACTCCGCCTGCCGCGCCGTCTGCATGGCTTCCGGCAGCACTCGGGGAGCGAGCAGCCGATCTTTCTGCCTGAGGACGAACCCGGATCGACGCTCCGCGGCGGGCTGCTCAAGTACGTCCGATTCGTCGAAGGGAAAGGCAAGACGTTCCTTGCGGTCCTGTATCTGCAAGACCGACAGGGGCCAGGCTACGATGTCGTCCTGAGCCAGGACGGCCGCGTGACCGATGCTGTGCACGTCGGGCCGCATGGGGCGGCGCTCGGGGCCTATCTCGCGCGCGCCGAGGCGGTCAACGTGGAGTTCCGGGGTCACGGACTGTCACAGGATGTGATCTCGCTTGCAGGCCTGCGCGCGCAGGCGGGCGACGCCGATCTCGCGCTGGCGTGTGCCGTCGCCGATCGCGCGGCCCGTCGTGTCGCGCGCGCCCGGAAGGTGGAGCGGCCCGCCGAGGCCTGGCTCCGCCGGCAGCTCGAGGGGCTGGGCGAACCATGAACGACGGCTTCTTCATGAGCGACGGCGGCGTGCTCCTCGCCCTCATGGTGACCGTTGCCGTCTCGATCGTCGTCGCCAAGCTCGCCTACAGGGAGGGGTACAAGCAGGGGCAGGCTGACTTCCTTACTCAGCGCCCACCGACAGAAGCCGAGCGGAACACGATGCTCATGAAATCCGTGCTGCCGCTCTGGCGTCAAGTGGGGGGCTGGGCGTCTATTGCCGCGTCGGGCCTGCCCTTTTGGGTGCTGATGTCCCTCGCGGTCCGATACGGCAACGGTTCAGCGTGGGCTTTCCTCGCGGCGCTCCTTACGTCGTTCGTATTCTTTGGATTAGGGTTCTGGCTTTGTGAGTGGTTTTGGAGACCCTACCGCAAGGCTCAGGAACAACAGCACCGGCCGGAGACAGACAAGGGCCGGCACTCTTCATGATCGTCGCGAACTTCGCACGAAAGACCATTCGGCTCCGCCCGCTGGCCGGGCTCGCGGTGCGCTGATGAATTGGGAGGACATAGTGGCGACCTTGAGAGCGCCCGGATTTTGGCTCCTTCTCACGGGGATATGCAGTGCCTCCGCGGCCGTCTTCGCAGCCGTCGCTGGCTGGATGACGCTCCGCCAGCAGGACGTGCAGATCGACACGGTAAAGGCATGGATGACAGGCGGCGACAGCATCGCTACTTCGAGCCCCTCCGACGCGACGGCCGACTGGTGTTCTATATTCGCCACGCGGGCGCCTACCCAGCCCACGATGTGGTCATTCGAGTCCACGAGGTCCGCGACGGGCGTGATCGGCTCGTCGAAGCGCCAATTCAAGTCGGCACGGTAAGCGGTGGGAGCGGTATGGACTACCTCGCGGTATCCGGGGCCCTCCGTGAGAGCTTTCCAGATCCTCCAACCGGCAGGGAGCCGGTCAGGAGATTTCGGATCGAGATCCAGACGAGGAATGGACTGATCATCCAGCGACTGAGAGCCTGGCCAGCTGAGGGCCGATGGCACACGAACTCTCGCGAGATCAGCGGCGCTGCTTTTGACCGGGGAGTCAGGCTACCGGAGTTCCTCGAGGCACAAGAGCAATAGTCGAGAGAGGAGGGAATGATGGGTTCTCTCTACGAGCGCGGCCGCGTCTACTGGATCAAGTACTACGCCAACGGCCGACCCGTCCGTGAGAGCACGGGCATGGACAAGGAGCAGGCGGCCGCGCGCGTTCTCAAGGAGCGCGAGGGGCGCGTGGCGATCGGCCAGCCGATGCTCCCGCGCGCCGACCGCGTGCGCTACGAGGAGGCCACGGCGGATCTCCGCCGACACTACGAGACGACGGGGGAGCGCGGTACACGGGAGGCGGCCCGCCGCTTCGCGCACCTGGACTGATTCTTCCGGGGTTGCCGCCTCGTCTCGATCTCGGGCGCCGACGTGACCGCCTATGTTGCGCAGCGCCAGGCGGAGCGCGCCGCCAATAGCACGATCAACCGCGAGCCGGCGTCCTGGGCAAGATGCTCCGGCTCGCCTATCGGCACAACAAGCTCGCGCGCGTGCCCGCGTTCTCGTGCCTCAAGGAGGCGGCGCCGCGGCAGGGCTTCTTTGAGCGGGAGCAGTTCGAGGCCGTCAGGCGGCTCCTGCGCGACGATCTCAAGGCCGTGGTGACCATCGCCTACACGTACGGCTGGCGCGTGTCGAGCGAAGTGCTGACCCCTCGAGCGCCGCCAGCTCGACCTCGAGGCGGGTACGCTCCGCCTGGATCCGGGCACGACGAAGAACGACGACGGCCGCGTGGTCTATCTCACGCCGGAGCTCCGAGCGCTGCTCGCCGCGCAGCTCGAGTGAGTCCGGAGCGCCGAGCGCCGGCTCGGCCGCGTGATCCCGTGGCTCTTCCCGCACCTGACGGACGCCGGCCACCTGGGCGAGTGGCGCACGAAGCTCCGCAAGGTCGGCACACGGCGTGCCGGCGCGCCGGCGTCCCGGGCCGGATCCCGCACGACTTCCGCCGCACGGCTGTCCGGAACCTCGAGCGCGCCGCGGTGCCGCGCTCGGTCGCCATGAAGATCACGGGCCACCGGACCGAGGCCGTGTATCGCCGCTACGCGATCGTCAACGATGCGGACCTCCGAGAGGCTTCCGAGCGGCTGACGGGCACAATTCCGGGCACATTCGCGGGTCGGGGTGCTATCCTCGCCGCTCGGGAGGAAGGAAAATCAGGAAGTTAGGTGGATGGATTTACGTCGGGGCCGGGGCGTACGCCGCCTCGGCCGCCCTGTTTCACCTCTACACCGCGGGCTACGGGACGCTCGAGCCGCGGCTCCAGCGCTCGATCCACTTGTTGTTCCTGGTCCCGCTGGTCTTCCTGGTCTTCCGATTCAACAAGCGCTCCCCTCAGGACAGGCCCAGCGGCTTCGACTGGCTTTGGGCGATCGCTTCCATCGTTCCCAGCGCCTACCTGATCTGGGACGCCAACCGGCTCAACCACCGCTGGGAGGGGGCATCGAGTGTCCAGCCGGTCGAGGTGGTGCTTGGCTGCGTGATGGCTCTCCTCGTCATCGAAGCCTGCCGGCGTTCGCTCTCGCCGTGGATGGCGCTGACCATCAGCGTCTCGCTCGTCTATCTGGGCACGAGCCAGTGGTTCCCCGGGGTCCTCCACTTCAAGGGCTACTCGTTCCCGCGCATGGTCGAGTTCACCTACCTGGCGGGTGACGAGGGCATGTACGGCTTCCTCACCGGCATCTCGGCGAATATCCTTTTCATCTATGTCCTCTTCGCCTCGGTGATGATGAAGGCTGGAGTAGGCGAGTTCATCATCGACGTGGCCGTGAGGCTGGCGGGCTGGGCGCGCGGGGGACCGGCCAAGATCGCCGTCATCGGCTCGGCGCTCTTCGGGACGATCTCGGGCTCGACCGTGGCGAACGTCTACGCCACGGGATCCTTCACCATCCCGCTCATGAAGAAAGCCGGCTACACGCCGAAGAACGCCGCGGCGATCGAGGCCATCGCCGGCACGGGCGGGCAGATCATGCCGCCGGTCATGGGCGCGGGCGTCTTCATCATGGCCGAGGTGACGGGCATCTCGTACTTCGAGATCATCAAGGCAGCCGCCATCCCGGCCATCCTCTATTACGTCGGTCTCTTCGCCATCGTCCACTTCCTGGCGCTGCGCTCGGGGATGAAGGCCGTGCCGCGCTCCGAGCTGCCTTCGTGGGGGCCTGTGCTTCGCCACGCCTATTTCGCCATCCCCTTCGTGCTCATCGTCTACCTGCTCGCCAAGGGCTACTCTCCGACGGGCGCGGCCTTCTACACCATCATCGTCACCTTCGTGCTGTCCTTCCTCGACCGGAAGACCTGGATGACGCCGCGCAAGTGCTGGGAGTCTCTGGTCGGGGCGGCATTCAATGCGGCCACCATCGCCGTGGCGCTGGCGGGCTCGGGCATGATCGTGGGCGTGCTCACTCGCACTGGGGCCGCGCTGGCCTTCGGTGGCGTCGTGGTCCAGTTCGCGCACGGAATCCTGATCGTCGCCATGATCCTGATCTTCCTCGTGGTGTCCGTCCTCGGCACCGGCATCCCGACAACCGCGGCCTACGTGATCTCCGTGACGGTGGGCGCGGCGGCGATGGGCAACCTCGGCGTGAGCCTGCTGGCTGCCCACCTCTTCGTCTTCTACTACGCGGTGCTCTCCGACCTGACGCCGCCCGACGCGGTGACGGCATTCGCCGCGGCGAACATCGCCGGCGCCGACATGTTCGCTACGGGCATCGAGGCCTTCCGGCTCGGCATCGCGGGCTTCCTGGTGCCCTTCGCCTTCGTCTATCACGAGGAGCTTCTGCTCAGGGGTTCGTGGACCCAGATCGTGATCATGTCTGGCTTCGCCGCGGTCTCGGCTGTCGCGCTGGCGTCGTGGGTGATCGGCTACGGCTGGGGCAGGTTGGGCACCTGGCTGCGCTGGCTCTGCCTGCTTGCGGCGGGGATGATGGTCGTACGAACACTCTCGCTTCAGATCGTAGGCTTGGTGCTGTACGTCGTGCTCATGGCCTACGCCGCGTGGGCGACCCGGAAGGCCCGCGAAGCGGGGCCGCGACTCGTCACCGCCGGCTGAGGCGGGCGATCAGGGTCGCGTCGGCGTCCGGGAAGTGGAACGAACCGAGATCGGCAGCTGCGATCCAGCGCATCTCCTGACCCTCGAGTGGCGCGGGCTCTCCCGCGAGCGCGCAGCGGAAGAAAAGGAGCCGCACGCGCTTCTCCGGGTAGGTCCAGTCGACTGTCTCTATCAGCTCTCCCACCGCCGCCTCGACTCCCAGCTCCTCCTTTAACTCCCGCCTGAGCGCGTCCTCCGGCTTCTCCCCCGACAGGATCTTGCCGCCGGGGAACTCCCAGAGCCCGGCCAGGTGGGTGCCTTCGAGCCTGCGCGTGATGAGGTACCGCCCGTCGCGTTCGATGACGGCGGCGACGACCTCGACCGGATCAGGCACGACATCTCCCCCTCACCCTCTCAGCCCTCGCCTCGCCGCAAGCGTCTCAGCTCGAACTGCGGCCCTCTCCCCCAGTGGGGGAGAGGGGGATGGATGGATCATGCCCTCAGCTTTCCCTCTCCCCCACTGGGGGAGAGGGCAGGGTGAGGGGGTGGTTGGATCAGGACGCGGTCCAGCCGCCGTCGACAGCGAGGATGGAGCCCGTGACGTAGCGCGAGGCGTCCGAGGCGAGGTAGAGGCAGGCCTGGGCGATGTCGTCCACGTGACCCGCGCGGCCGATCGGGATCCGGTGCTTGAGGAGGTGACGGCGGAACTCGGGCACGCCCATGCCGATGGCGGTGTCGATGGTGCCCGGGGCGACGACGTTGACGCGGATCTCGTCCTGGACGAGCTCGACGGAGGCGGCGCGCGCGAACTGGTGGAGTCCGCCCTTGGAGGCGACATACGGGGAGAAGTCGGGCGCCGCCACTGTGCCGAGGGCCGAGCCGATGTGGATGATGCTGCCGCCGCCGCGCGCGAGCATGGCGGCCACGACGGACTTGGTGAGCACGAAGGCGCCGACCAGGTTGATGCGGAGGACCTCGGCGAAGTCGGCCGCGCTGATGTCGACGAGCGGGGAGCGCAGGCGCACCGCCGCCGAGTTGACCAGAATGTCCACGCCGCCGTGGTCTCGTGTCGCCGCGGCCGCCAATCGTTCGACGTCCGTTTCGCTGGCGACATCGCCGCTGACGGCGGAAGCCTGCCCTCCGGCCTTGACGATGGTGTCCACCACGTCGGCCAGCGGCTCGGGCCTGCGGCCGAAGACGACCACGCGCGCGCCCTCGCTGGCGAAGAGGATGGCGGTGGCGCGGCCGATGCCCGTGCCGCCGCCCGCGACGATCGCGACCTTGCCGTCAAGCGTTGCCATTGTCGTAACTCCTGCAAAATGCCTTCATGGGACAGCGTGGACACTTGGGCTTGCGCGCCGTGCACCACGTGGCGCCGAAGTCCATGAGGGCCTGATTGTAGTCGTAGGCGCGCCCCGGCGGCACGAGAGATTCAGCCAGGTCCCAGATCGCCTTCTGGCCGCGCAGCCGCTTGATCCCTCGGCTCCCGAGGAAGACCCTGCCGAGGACGCGGCGCACGTTGGTGTCCACGAGCGCGGCGTCCTGGCTGTGGGCGAAGGCGAGAATGGCCCCGGCCGTGTAGCGGCCGATCCCGCGCATGCGCCGGAGGCGCGCGCCGTCGTCGGGAAGCCGCCCGTCGTAGCGGGCCACAGTCTCGCGGGCTATACCGTGGAGATGAGTCGCGCGGCGGTAGTAGCCGAGCGGCCGCCACGTCTTCCGGACTTCGGGCGCGCGGGCCCGGGCCAGATCCTCGAAGGTCGGATAGCGGGCGAGGAACTCGTGGTACTTCGGGATGACGCGGTCGACCTGCGTCTGCTGGAGCATGATCTCGGAGACCAGGACGCGGTACGGCTCGCGCGTGCGGCGCCACGGCAGGTCGCGGCCGTGGCGCGCGTACCAATCGAGGAGGCGCCGCTGGAAGCGGCGGCCCGCGCGGGCGTCGGGAAGCGTCACGGCGGCCATTGTGTCACAATGGAACCGTGCCAAACGAACCGCCGCTCCACGAGGCCCATGATCCCGTCGCCGAGCACCGTGCCGTGATGACAGGCGTCGGCCTCATGGACCGCTCGATGCTCGGCAAGGTGACGGTCACTGGGCGCGACCGCGTGGCGTTTCTCCAGGGCATGCTGTCGAACGACGTCAAGGCGCTCCAGCCGGGGCAGGGATGTCCGGCCGCCTTCCTCGACGCCGTCGGCAAGGTCGTCTCGCTCCTGACGGTGTACGTCCTCGAAGACCGCATCCTGCTCGAGCTGCCGGCCGGTTCTACGGAGAAGTTTCTCCAGGCCATCGACAAGTTCTTGATCTCCGAGAAGGCCTGCTTCGAGGCCGCTGACGACGCGTATGCCATCCTGTCGGTGCAGGGCCCGAAGTCCGGGGAGACGCTCGCGCGAGTCACGGGGGCCAAGGTCGACCTCGAGTCCTACGCCCACGCCGAGATGTCGATCGCCGGTGTGCCGGTGCGCGTCGCGCGGCGGAGCGATGCCGTGACGCCCGGCTTCCACTGCTGGACCGCCGCGGAGCACGCCCCGATTTTGACGAAAGCCCTGAGGGAAGCTGGGGCGGTGCCCGTTGGCGCCGCTGCGGCCGAGGTGCTCCGGGTCGAGGCCGGCATCCCGATGTACGGCCAGGATGTGGACGAGGGTGTCATCCTGCCCGAGACGCGGCTCGACGCCTTCTGGTCCTACACGAAGGGCTGCTATATCGGCCAGGAGACCGTGGCGCGCGTCAAGTACCGCGGCCACATCAACCGCGGTCTATCGGGCCTGGTGCTCGAGGGGGAGCGGGTGCCGTCGCACGGCGACCCGATCGTCGCCGTGGACACGGAAGTCGGCCGCGTCACCTCGGCCGTGCTCTCGCTGGCGCTCGGCAAGCCCGTCGCGCTTGGTTATGTCCGCCGCGAGCATTTCGAGCCCGGGAGCGCGCTGTCGGTCAGGATCGGCGACGATCTCGTGAATGCGCGTGTGGCCGAACTGCCCTTCGTCAAGCCTGGCTGACGCCCCCCGGGATCCCGTGACAGAGCACAAGCACACCAACCGTCTCGCGCAGGAGACGAGCCCGTACCTCCTCCAGCACCGGCACAACCCGGTCGACTGGTACCCGTGGAGCTCGGAGGCATTCGAGCGAGCGCGCGCGGACGACAAGCCCCTGCTGCTGTCCGTCGGCTACTCGGCCTGCCACTGGTGTCACGTCATGGAGCGCGAATCCTTCGAGAACGAAGAGATCGCCGCGCTCATGAACCGGCTCTTCGTGAACATCAAGGTGGACCGCGAAGAGCGGCCCGACGTGGACCAGATCTACATGCAGGCCGTCCAGTCCATGACGGGCCACGGCGGTTGGCCCATGACGGTCTTCCTCACGCCCGAGGGCGTGCCCTTTTACGGCGGCACCTACTTCCCGCCGGTGGACCGCCACGGCATGCCCGCCTTCCCGCGGTTGATTCAGGGCGTGGCCGAGGCCTATCGCGGGCGGCGGGGCGAAGTGGTCGAGGCGGGCAAGCAGCTGCTCGAGCAGATGCGGCAGGGCGAGCGGCTGAGGAGCTCCAACACTTTACTCACGGACACGATCCTGTTCTCGGCCTACCAGGCGCTCTCGGGAGAGTTCGACGCCCGCGAAGGCGGCATGGGGCGGGCGCCCAAGTTCCCCCAGCCCATGAACTGGGAATTCCTCCTGCGCTTTTGGAAGCGGACCGGCAATGCGCGCGCGCTGGAGATGGCGCGGCTCACGCTGACCAAGATGGCGCGGGGCGGGATGTACGACCAGCTCGGCGGGGGCTTTCATCGCTACTCGGTGGACGGGCAGTGGCTCGTGCCCCACTTTGAGAAGATGCTCTACGACAACGGCCAGCTTGCATCGTTGTATCTTCATGGCTGGCTCGCCACGGGGGACGCCGAGTACCGGCGCGTCTGCGAGGAGACGCTCGACTACATCCTGCGCGAGATGACGCATGCCTCGGGCGGATTCTTTTCGGCGCAGGACGCCGACTCGGAAGGGGTCGAGGGCAAGTTCTTCGTCTGGTCCGAGGACGAGATCCGCGCCGCGCTGCCCGACGCCGAGATGGCCCAGGCGGCGCTCGTCTACTGGGGCGCCGACGAGGAGCCCAACTTCGAGGGGCACAGCATTCTCTTCGTCCCCCGCGAGCCGTCGCGGGTTGCGCAGGATCTGGGCATGCCGGTCGAGCGGCTGGCCGGGCTGGTCGCCGTCGCGCGCACGCGCCTCTACGACGCGAGAGAGAAGCGCGTCCATCCCGGGCTCGACGACAAGGTCCTGGCCTCGTGGAATGGCTTGGCGCAGGCAGCGTTCGCCGAGGCCGGCCGCGCGCTGGGCCGCGCCGACTACATCGCCGCGGCGGTGAAGAACGCCGAGTTCGTCACCGCCCGCATGAAGGACGGGGACAGGCTGCTCCGCTCCTGGAAGGACGGCCAGGCCAAGATCAAGGGCTACCTCGAGGACTACGCCATGGTCGGGGCGGGTCTGCTCGCGCTCTACGAGGCGACTTTCGACCGGCGGTGGCTCGACGAGTCGCGGCGCCTGGCTGATCAGGCGCTGGCGCTCTTCTGGGACGGGCGGGAGGAGATGTTCTTCGACACGGGCGAGGATCAGGAAGCGCTGGTCGTGAGGCCCCGCAATCTCTTCGACAATGCCGTGCCCTCGGGCACCTCGGTGGCGATCGAGTGGCTGCTCAGGCTGGCCATCGTGTTCGGCGAGGAGCGCTACGAGGCGCTGGCGCTGAAGGCGCTCCGGCCCATGGCCGATCTCATGACCCGCTACCCGTCAGGCTTCGGGCGCTACCTGGCGGCGCTCGACTTCCATCTGGGCCCCGTGGCCGAAGTCGCCCTCGTCTGGCCCGACGGTTCCGGCCCGGGGCCGCTCGCTGAGACGCCATTCCGTCGCTACATGCCGAATCGCCTGGTTGTCGGCGCTCCAGCGGGCTCGCCCGGCCAGGCGGGGCTGCCGCTCCTTGCCGAGCGCGGGGCCGTGGACGGCAAGCCCACGGCCTATGTCTGCCGGCGCTACGTCTGCCAGCTCCCCGTGACCGATCCAGCCGCGCTCGTCGCCCAGCTCGACGCTGGAGTATAATTCACATCGGGCCGAGGTGCAGAATTCATGCGTGTACTGGTGAACGGCGAGGCGATGGAAGTGCCCGAGGGCGTGAGCGTCGATGGACTGCTCGAGCACTTGAAGGTGAAGCGCGAGTACACGGCCGTCGCGCTCAACCGCGAGATCACGCCGAAGGCGCAGTACGCCGATACGCATCTCAAGGACGGAGACCGGGTCGAGATCGTGCGCCCGATGGGCGGAGGCTAGCAAAGCACGACCCCTCACCCTACCCTCTCCCCAGAGGGGGAGAGGGGGACTATCGTCCCAGGGGCCTGTCCCCCTCGCCCCCGGAGGGGGAGAGGGTAGGGTGAGGGGGCCTGGTTGTAAGAGCGAAACCAGCAAGGAGGCAGGGAGATGTACGACACGTCATTGTGGCTCGGGGGCAAGGAGTTCAAGTCGCGACTCATCGTCGGGACGGGCAAGTACCCGTCGTTCGAGAACATGCGGGAAGCCATCGAGGCTTCTGGCGCCCAGATCGTCACGGTTGCCGTCAGGCGCGTGAACCTGCCGGGGCAGGGAGAGTCGCTGCTCGACTACATCGATACGAAGAAGTACACGCTGCTGCCGAACACGGCCGGCTGCTACACCGCCGACGAGGCGGTGCGCACCTGCTACCTCGCCCGCGAGGCCGGACTGGGAACGCTCGTCAAGGTCGAGGTCATCGGCGACTCGCGAACGCTCTTCCCCGACGTCGAGGGCCTGCTCGAGGCGACGCGCATCCTGGCCCGCGAGGGCTTCAGCGTGCTGCCGTACACCAACGACGATCCCGTCCTCGCCAAGAAGCTGGAGGACGCGGGGGCGGCGGCGGTGATGCCGCTCGGGGCGCCGATCGGCTCGGGCCTGGGTATCCGCAACCCGTACAACATCAAGATCATCCTCGAGACGGTCACGTGCCCCGTGATCATCGACGCCGGCGTCGGCACCGCGTCCGATGCCGCGATCGCCATGGAGCTCGGCTGCGACGGCGTGCTGATGAACACCGCCATCGCCGGCGCCACGGACACCGTCGCCATGGCCACTGCCATGAAGCTGGCTATCGAGGCCGGGCGCCTCGCCTTCAAGGCGGGCCGCATCGGCAAGAAGCTCTACGCCACGGCCTCTTCTCCCATCGAGGGCGTGCCGGATTGGTCGACCAGCTAGGCTTCTCGCTCTGCCTCGTGACCGATCGGTCGCAGGTGGCGGGAACGCTGGAGGAGGCCGTCGAGGCATGCCTTGGCGCAGGGCTCAAGGCCGTTCAGCTGAGGGAGAAGGACCTGGCCGCGCGGGATCTTCTTTCGATGGCGAGCGCGCTGCGAGAGTCGACCCGGCGCCACGGGGCGAAGCTCCTCGTCAATGACCGCGCCGACGTGGCCCTCGGCGTCGGCGCCGACGGCGTCCAGCGCGCGGGCACCTCGCTCCCCGTGTCCGCGCTTCGCGCCATCAGCCCTCCCGGCTTCCTGATCGGCGCGTCCGTCCACTCTCTGGCCGAGGCGCGCGCGGCAGAGCCTGAAGGCGCCGATTTTCTCCTCTTCGGGCCTGCGTACGACACGCCCTCCAAGCGTGAGTACGGGCCGCCGCAGGGGCTGTCAGCCCTCGAGCGCGTCGCCTCCGCCGTGCGCCTGCCAGTCTTTGCCGTGGGCGGAGTCACGCCCGCGCGCGTGGCCGAGGTAGTCCGGGCCGGCGCCTCGGGCGTCGCCGTCATCGCGGCCATCTTGGCGACGGCGCGCCCCGCCGATGCCGTCAAGGCGTTCCTCGACGCGCTGGGACGAGCCTGATGCCGCCATCCGTCATCGTCGTCGGCGGCGGGATCATCGGCTGCGCGACCGCCTACGATCTAGCCAAAGCCGGCTGTCGGGTGACGCTCTTCGAGCGCGCCACGCCGGGCGCCGAGGCCTCGAGCGCCGCCGCCGGCCTGCTCGCTCCCGTCGGCGAGACCAAACGCTCCGGTCCTTTCCAGAAGCTTGCGCTGGACAGCTGGGCGCGCTACCCCGACATCGCTCGCGAGCTCCGCGATGTCACGGGCGTGGACGTCGAGCACATGACGACGGGCACGCTCTACCCCATCTTCGGCCGCGAGGAGCTGGTCGGAGCGCAGGAGCAGACGCGCTTTCCGCTCGCCAAGGAGATGGGGATGCGGGTCGTCGAGGGCACGGAGCTCCGCGACATGGAGCCGTGGCTTTCGCCGGAGATTCCCGCGGCGCTCTTCGTGCGCGGCGACCACTGGGTGAATAACCAGCGCCTCGTCACGGCGTATGCCACCGCGGCCGCGGGCCGGGGAGTCGAGATCCGCACGGGCGTCGAAGTGACGCAGCTCACCGCCGAAGGCGGCCGGGTCACGGGCGTGGTGGCGGCGGGGGAGCGTGTCGGGGCCGAGTGCGTGCTGCTGGCGGCCGGCGCCTGGTCGGGCCCGCTTGCCGCAACTCTCGGTCTCAATCTGCCTGTCGCGCCCGTGCGCGGCCAAATGATGGCGGTCAGCAACGTCCCGCCGCTCCTCCGCCACGCCGTACACGGCCATCAGGGGTATCTCACGCCGCGCCCGTCGGGCGAGCTGCTGATCGGCGCCACGGTGGAGCACGTCGGCTTCGAGCGCGCCATCACCGCGGAAGGCCTGGCGCATCTGGTCAATGGCGCCATCGCGGTCGTGCCGGAACTGCGGCGCCGGCCCGTCACGCGCACCTGGTGCGGCTTCAGGCCCGGCACGCCCGACGATATGCCCGTGCTGGGCCCCTGGCCAGGGCTCGAGGGGTTGTATGTCGCGAGTGGCCACTACCGCAACGGCATCCTGCTGGCGCCGGCCACCGCCGCGCTCATGACGCAGGCGATCCTGGGCGGCGGCATCTCGGATTTGATCAAGCCCTTCCTTCCAGACCGACTACTCGACGGGCCAGACCCACTACTCGACGGGCCAGACCCACTACTCGACAGGAGCCCCCATGCCCACCCGTGATGACATTAAGCGCGCCGTCTGCGAGACCATCGACCGTCAGAGCGAGAAGATCGTCAAGGTCGGCGAGACGATCAGGAAGAACCCGGAGCTGGGCTTCAAGGAGTTCAAGACCGCGCGGCTGGTCGAGGAGACCATGCGGGAGATCGGGCTCGAGCCCAAGGGCGGGCTTGCCCTCACGGGCGTGCGCGGCGTGGCACGCGGCAAGACGGACGGGCCGACCTTCGCGCTGCTGGGCGAGCTGGACGGGCTCGTGGTGGCAGGACACCCGGTGGCTGATCCGCAGACGGGCGCGGCCCATGCCTGCGGCCACAACGCGCAAATCGCCGGGCTCCTAGGAGCCGCGATGGGGCTGGTGGGCGCCAAGGCCTTCGAGCATCTGGCGGGGCGCGTCGTCTTCTTCGCCGTGCCTGCCGAGGAGTACGGCGACGTCGCGTGGCGTGTCGAGCAGGCGAGGGCGGGGAAGCTCGAGTTCCTGGGCGGCAAGCCGGAGCTGCTGCGCCTCGGCCACTTCGACGACGTGGACATGGCCATGATGATCCACACGACGCCGGTGAAGGAGGTCAAGAAGGCCGGCATCGCCGCCTCGAACAACGGCTGCATCGTCAAGACCGTGCGCTACATCGGCCGCGCCTCTCACGCCGGCGGGGCGCCCCACCTCGGAATCAACGCGCTCTACGCCGCCCAGATCGGCCTCGCCGCCATCAACGCCATCCGCGAGACCTTCAAGGACGAGGACTCGATCCGCGTGCATCCGATCATCACGCATGGCGGGAGCCAGGTGAACGTCATCCCGGCCGACGTGCGCATCGAGACCTACGTGCGGGGCAAGACCGTCGAGGCGATCCTGGACGCCAACGTGCGCGTGGACCGCGCGCTCAAGGCCGGCGCGCTCGCGCTGGGCGCCCAGGTCGAGATCGAGACACTGCCAGGCTATTTGCCGCTCTTCAACCACGCCGGGATGGCACAGCACTTCAAGGCCAATGCGGCGGCGCTCCTGGGCGCCGACCAGGTGACCGAAACGGGGCACCGCAGCGGCTCCACCGACATGGGCGACATCTCGCACGTGATGCCGACGCTGCATCCATACATGGGCGGCGCCTCCGGCAGCGGGCACGGCGCCGACTTCGCGATCGCGGATCCCAAGCTTGCCTACATCGAGCCGGCGAAGCAGCTGGCCCTCATGGCCGTGGACATGCTCTGGGACGACGCCAAGGCGGCCAAGGAGATCATCCGCGAGTTCAAGCCGCGCATGACCAAGGAGGCCTACCTGACTTTCCAGCGCGGCATCGCCAAGACGGAGCGCTTCGACGGCGGGAAGTAATGACTCTTGAGGGGGCGAGCATGATCTGGACGGCTTGGAATAACGGAGTCCACCGGAGGTCAGGCGCCGGCTACGGCTTCAAGGTACCTGCGGAGGACCGCGACCGGTACTTCAAGCCGGATTGGCACACCGTAACGGTGGAGCTGCAGGAGGGTAGGGGTGTTTTGGCGGTTGAGCTGAACGTCGCCAAGGACTCGTTTTGGGGTGCCGAATGCCGCGAGCTGGTCGACGAGAAGATTGGCCGGTGGCTGCGCGGCTCGGGATATGCCCCGTGGCCCCGCGGAACCCCGCCGCGGTTCGAGGTCCAGGCCGCCGGAGATCGACGATTCATCGTGAGGCGGCGAGTGACGCCGAAGAAGCCGCTTCAGGGGACCGGCGCCGCCCGCCGCTGAGCGCCTGGAGGATGTGGATCTCCTGGTCCTCTGGGATCGGCTGGTCGAGGGTTGCGGCGGGCTCGGTGCCGATGTAGATCCGCATGTGCTGGCGGACCTGGTCCTGCTCGTCCACGATCCGGCGGCGAATGCCGGGAAAGCGCCGGTCCAGATCGGCAAGCATCTCGGCGACCGTGGCGCCCGTGCCCTCGACCTCGCCGCGCCCGCCCGTGTAAGAGTAAAGGGGCGAGGCGATGAAGACGCGCATCAGCCGAGCGCCGCCGCCTGGACGGAGTAGATCTCGGGCAGGTGGCGGGCCAGACAGCGCCAGCGCTTCCCTTCGTCCGTGCTCATCCAGATCTCGCCGCTCGTGGTCCCGAAGTAGAGCCCGAGCGGCTCGCCGCCGTCGTCGTCGAAGGCCTGGCGCTTGATAGTGAGCCAGGCATCGCGTGTGGGTAGGCCGGCGGCCTGTCGCTCCCAGCTTTTGCCCGCGTTCCGCGAGCGGTAGACGGCGGGCTTGCCGCCGGGGCTCGTCCGCGGCCAGACGGTCGTCCCGTCCATGGGGATGACCCAGAGCGTGTCGGGGTCGCGGGGATGCAGCACGAGCGGGAATCCGATATCGCCCACCGTCTTCGGCATGTTCATGCCGATGCGCGTCCAGACGTCTCCGGGCCGGTCGAGGCGGTAGATGCCGCAGTGGTTCTGCTGGTAGAGCCGGTCGGGCTTGAGCGGGTGAAGGGCCATGATGTGCGGGTCCTGCCCGATCTCGGGGTCTTTGTCGGGCAGGAAGGTGGCGGCGACCCCGCTGTTGAGCGCGCGCCACGACGCCCCGCCATCGAGGCTCTCGAAGGAGCCGCCCCCTGAGAGGCCGACATAGAGATGCTTCGGGTCGCGCGGGTCCACCAAAATCGAGTGAGTCACCGCGCCGTCCGGCGTGTCCTGTCCGATCGTGCCGATGCGCGCCACCAAGTTGCGGTTGAAGCCCTCGATGCCGCTCCACGTGACGCCGCCGTCCTCGGAGCGGAAGAGCCCGTGCGGTGAGGTGCCGGCCCACCAGACGCCCGGCTGAGAAGGAAGCCCCGGCGAGAGCCAGAAGGTGTGATCCACGGCGCGCCCGGTGTGACCCTCGGGCGCCTTGGCGAAGGCCGGCGGCAGCGATGCTTCCGTCCACGTGCGGCCGCGGTCGGTCGAGCGCATGATCACCGGCCCGAGATGACCCGTGCGGGTGGCCATCAGCATCGTTTGGCTGTCGCGGGGATCCAGCACCAGGTGGTGGACGATGCAGCCGAGGAGGTGCGGGCCGTCGAGCCGCCAGGTCCGGCGCGCCGGGTCGCCGTGGAAGAAGAAGGCGCCCTTGCGGGTGCCGACCATCAGCAGTGTGCGGCGCTTGGAACGCTTGGACCCAGCCATAGGCCTTCTTTGATATCGTAAGTTGCCATGTACGGCAAGGGGTCGGCCGGCTTCCCTCAGCGCATCGTGTGTCTCTCCTCCGAGCACGTGGAGATCTGCTACGCGCTTGGTGCAGGGGAGCGCGTCGTCGGCGTGCCCGGCACGGCGCAGAGGCCGCCCGAGGCGCGGGAGAAGCCGAAAATCGGTGGCTTCACGAGCTTCCGAGCCGACAAGATCCTGGAGCTCGAGCCCGACGTCGTGCTGGCCTTCTCGGATCTCCAGGCGGACATCAGCGCCGAGCTGATCCGCGCCGGGCTGCCCGTCTTCTGCTCCAACCCGCGCTCGGTGGACGAGATCCTCGCCACCATCATCATGGTGGGCGGGCTCCTGGGGCTCGAGAAGCCCGCGCGCGATCTCGTCCAGGACATGCGCGACGAGATCCGGCAGGTGCGGGAGTTCTCGAGCGTGTGGCCCGACAGGCCGCGCGTCTACTTCGAGGAGTGGCACGACCCGCTGATCGCGGGGATCAGGTGGGTTTCGGAGGTCATCGAGATCGCCGGCGGGCGCGACATCTTCCCCGAGCTGCGGGACAAGGTCTCGGCCAAGGACCGGGTGGTGGATCCCGGCGAGGTCGCCCGGCGGAACCCCCAGATCATCCTCGCCTCATGGTGCGGCAAGCCGGTGGACCTGGAGGCGATCCGGAAACGCCCCGGGTGGGAGGCGGTGAGCGCCGTCAAGGAAGGCCGTATCCATGAGGTGGACGGGGCTGATATCCTATCTCCAGGGCCATCGGTGCTGGCGGGGCTCAGGCTTATCCACGAGATCATCCAGCAGGGGCTGGGGGCTTAGTGTAGCTCCTCAACTGTAGCCTTCGCTCCCACGGCCTAAGTAGCTGGAACTGTAGCTCCGGTTCACATCCTGATAGAGAATTTGGTGACGTGGCAATGGTGTCATTAAAGATGGAAGGCCCCTTGGAGGCCGATGCTAGGATGAGTACCTTTCGCGTCCCTCATGACAACTAATAAGCTCGCGCGGCCGGAGCGGTTCTTCGAGGACAGGTTCGGTCTCACGTCCTCGGCCCTCGAACGGCTTTTGGGATCCCACCTGGCCGGCCGCGTCGACCACGCAGACCTCTTCCTCGAGTACCGCGTCAGCGAGGAGCTGACCCTCGAAGAGGGCGCGGTCAAGAAGGCTTCGCGCCACGTCAGCCAGGGCGCCGGCATCCGCGCCCAGTCGGGCGAGCGCACCGGCTACGCCCACACCGACGATCTCGCGCTTCCCAACCTCGAAGAAGCCGCCCGGCAGGCGCGCGCAATCGCGGATCAGACCTCCGCGTCGACCGCCGTGGCCGTCGGGCCGGGCCGCCCGCACGACCTCTACACGCTCGCCGAGCCTCCCGTCAACGCCGCGCTGGACCGGAAGGTCGCGCTGCTCCTCAAGATGGACGCGGCGGCCCGCGCCTTCGACCCGCGCGTCAAGCAGGTCATCGCGAGTCTCGGCAGCGAGGACGTGGTCGTATTGATCGCGACGCCCTCGGGCTGGACGGTGGGCGACGTGCGCCCGCTGACGCGGCTGAACGTCACCGTGATCGTCGAGGAGAACGGCAAGCGCGAGATCGGCACCTACGGCGGCGGCGGGCGCGTGGCGTTTGATTTCTTCCTTGAAGCGGACCGCGGGGAAGCGGACCGCTGGCGCCGCTACACCTCCGAGGCGGTCAGGCAGGCGACGATCAAGCTCCACGCTGTCGAGGCGCCGGCGGGCGAGATGACCGTGGTGCTCGGCCCGGGCTGGCCGGGGATCCTCCTCCACGAGGCAGTGGGGCATGGGCTCGAAGGCGACTTCAACCGCAAGCAGACTTCGGCCTTCTCGGGGCGCATGGGCCAGAAGGTCGCCTCAGATCTCGTCACCGTGATCGACGACGGCACCATCGCCAACCGGCGCGGCTCGCTCAACGTGGACGACGAGGGTATCCCGACGCGGCGGAACGTCCTCATCGAGAAGGG
>JAUSJX010000031.1 GCA_030647435.1 Candidatus Rokuibacteriota bacterium | reverse complement strand
GGTACGGGCGGCCCGCCTTCGGTGGGCTTGAACACGAGCCTGACGCGCTGGCCGATCCGGATGGCGTCGAGATCGCAGTCGACGAGGTTGGTCATCATCGTCACGCCTTCGTCGAGCGTCACGTACGCGATGGCGTAGGGCGCCTCCGCGCGTCGCATCACGCTGTAGGAGTAGATCGTGCCGCCGCCGGCTGCCGGCTGCCACTCCGTTTCGCCGCTCCCGCAGAACGGGCAGAGCGCACGGGGGTAATAGTGCACCTCGCCGCACGACCGGCAACGCTTGAGCAGCAGCCGTCCCTCGCCCGCCGCTTCCCAGAAGGGCTTCGTCTCGGGATTCGGCAGCGGGGCCGGAAACTTCCGCTCGGCGGAGGCCACCGCCTACTCCCGTTCCATGATCAGCGTCGCGCTGACGTGTCGCGTGCCGAGCGAGCCGCCGGTGCCGTGCGCCAGCGCGAGGCCGCAGTTCTTCACCTGGACCTTCGGGTGCGCTTCGCCGCGAAGCTGTCGCACGGCTTCGATCACCTTCGTCATGCCCCCTCGATTGGCCGGGTGGTTGTTGCAGAGACCGCCGCCGTCGGTGTTGAACGGCAGCTTGCCCGTGCCCGAAATGAGGTTGCCCTCGGCCACGAACTTGCCGCCCTGCCCTTTGGCGCAGAAGCCGAGATCTTCGAGCGTCATGAGCACGGTGATGGTGAAGCTGTCGTAGATCGACACGTACTTGATGTCGGCGGGGGTGACCGCGGCCTCGCCGAAGGCGGCCGGCCCCGACCACACCGCGCCCGAGTACGTGAGATCGACCTTGCCGCCCATCTGGTACTTCGGGGCCTCGCCCGCGCCCCGGACCTTGACGCGCGGCCGCGACAGCCGCTTGGCCACGTCGGGGCTCACGACCACGAGCGCGCCGCCGCCGTCGGTGATCACACAGCAATCGAGGCGATGCAGCGGATCGGCGATCATGGGCGAGGCCACGACCTCCTCGACGGTCACGACGTCGCGCAGCAACGCATGCGGGTTGTGCTGGGCGTGATGTGACGCCGCCACCTTGATCCAGGCCAGCTGCTGGCTCGTCGTCCCGTACTCGTACATGTGGCGCATGGCGCACATGGCGTACATGTTCACGACCGTGGGGCCGAAGGGGTACTCGAACTGGACGTCGGGTGCGGCGGCGCCGTAGTTGCGCGGCGCTGTGCCCGTCGCCATGCCCTCGGCGCGGGGCCGGCCGGCCAGCGTGACCAGCGCCACGCTGCATTTGCCCGCCGCGATCGCCTCGGCCGCGTGCCCGACGTGGAGCACGTAGGACGAGCCCCCGGTCTCGGTGGCGTCGACGTGCCGGACCTTGAGCCCCATGTAGTCCACCATGGAGAGCGGGCCGAGCCCGGGCGCGTCACCGGCGCAGAAATATCCGTCGACGTCCTGCTTGCTGAGACCGGCATCCTCCAGCGCACCTTTCGCGACTTCGGCGTGGAGCTGCGCCAGCGACTTGTCGTCGGCCTTCCGCGTGGGATGCTCGTAGATTCCGGCGATGTACGCCGTGCCGTTGATGGTCATCGAGGGCTGAAGGTACGTCGGCCGGGAGGCGCTTGTCAAACGGAGGCGCTCATCTCACAGTGTCACACGACGGCGGAGGCGGGATCCGCCGCCGACGCCCGACGCGGGCTTTGTTCTAGGCGTCGACGCCGTGGGGCGGACGACCCGGGGAGGCGTCACGCGCGACCGGCCCGACCGGCGCTCCTGCCAGCAGCTCGCGCAGCTCCTCGTCGGTGTGGCGCGCGGTGAAGTCGCGGAAGGTCTGCCCATTCCGCCGCTCGGCGAGATACGCGTTGAGCAACCGCTCGATCGCGGCGGGAACCTCGGTCGCGGCGGCGCGATAGCCGATGGGCCGCGCGATGCGCTCGTGCTTCCCCAGGGCGCCGCCGACGCAGAAGTAATAGGCGTCGACCATCGTCCCCTCGACTTTCGTCTTCTTGCCCTCGATCCCGATGTCCGCGATCCAGTGCTGGCCGCAGCTGTTCGGGCAGCCGGTGACGTTGATCTTGAGGTGCTGGTCGAAGCCAGGCATCCGAGTCTCCATCTCCTCCACGAGCCACCGCGCAAACCCCTTGGTCTCGGTGAGCGCGAGCTTGCAGAACTCCGTCCCCGTGCACGCGACGGTACCGCGCCAGAATGGCGAGGCCTCGACCTTGAATCCCGCCGCGGTGAGCTCGCGGGCCAGATCGGCGGCGCGCTCCTGGCGCACGTTGAGGATCACGATGTTCTGCATCGTGGTCGTGCGCAGCTCGCCGCTGCCGTAGCGGTCGGCGAGGTCGGCGACGGCGCGCATCTGGTCGACGGTCAGGCGGCCACGCAGGACCGAAATCCCCGCGTAGACATATCCCGCCTGCTTCTGCGGATGAATGCCGACGTGATCCCGGTACACGTCGTCCGGCGGCTCGGCGGCCACGCCGGGATCGAGCGAGAAGCCGATGCGCCGCTCGAGCTCGGACTTGAAACGCTCGGCCGTCCAGCCGTGCTGGAGGAAGAGAAACTTCAGCCGCGCCTTCTCGCGGTCGTGGCGCAGCACGTCGCTCTCGAGAAAGATCTCGGTGATCCCGCGGACGACGGGCAGCACCTGCGCCGCATGGATGAACGCGTCGAGGGGCACGGCGAGGTGCGGCTGGGTCGAGAGCCCGCCGGCCACGCGGACGGCAAAGCCCACTTCGCCCGTCGCCGGGTGGCGCACGGGCGTCAGCCCGACGTCGTTGATCTCCGGATACGAGCACCAGGACTTGCAGCCCGTGATCGTGATCTTGTACTTGCGAGGAGCGTTGTAGAAGTCGGGGTTGCCATTGAGCATCCGGTTGACGGCCTGGACCAGCGGCCCGGCGTCGATCATCTCGTCGGCGTCCACGCCCGCCAGCGGGCAGCCCGTGATGTTGCGGGTGACGTCACCGCAGGTGCCCATCGTGGTGAGCCCCACCCGCCAGAGGCTCTCGAGCAGGTCAGGCATCACCTCGACCGGCATCCAGTGGAGCTGGATGTTCTCGCGCACGGTGATGTCGGCCACGCCGCGGGCGCTGCGCTCGGCGAAGCCGGCGATCACGCGAAGCTGGTGCGAGAAAAGCTGGCCGTTCGGGATGCGGATCCGGACCATGAAGTAGGGCACGGCCTTGCCCTCGCCCCCTTTGCCACCGACCGCCCCGATGCCGTCGCCCTGCGTGTAGACGCCCCACCAGCGGAAGTACGTGTTGAGCCACGCGGCCGGGATCGATTGATAACCCTCGCGCGCGAAGCGGCGGATCTCCTCGAGGTGCTCCCAGGGATTGATCTCTTGCTTGAGGCGCTCCGCCCGCTGGGCCTTCGTCTCCTTCGGGGCCGCGGGCGCTGGCGGGGCCACAGGCACAGCGGGCGGCGCCTCGGTAGGCACCGCGGCCGGCGCGGCGGCGACATCGGTGCCGCGCACCCAGTTGCGGAGGATCTCGGCGACCTCGGGACGGGCGAACTCCGTGGGCACGAGCTCGCCGCGGCCGAGCAGCTCGCGCACCACCGCGCCGGTGAGCCCCATGCGGTCCTGCGGTCCGTGGGGGCAGGTCTTGGGCGAGGTCAGGGCCTCGCAGCGCCGGCAGTAAAAGGTCTCGTCGAAGAAGAGCGGCGTGATCCCCAGCTCGTCCGGCGTGAAGGCGCGGAAGGCCGCGTCAACGCCGATCGGCGTGAAGTCACGCTCGACGGAGGCGTACTCGCGTCCCACGATGAAGTGCGTGCATCCGTAGTTCTTCCGGACGAGGGCGTGGAAGACGGTCTCGCGGGCGCCGGCATAGCGCATCGCGCCCGGGAAGACGGCGAGGACGACGCGGTCCCGCGGGTAGTACTGCTCCACCAGAACCTGAGAGCAGCGGACGCGCACCTGCGACGGCAGCTCGTCGAGCTTGGTTTGGCCCACGAGCGGGTGGATGAAGAGGCCGTCGAGCGGCTCCAGCGCGCACTTCTGGATGTATTCGTGCGCGCGGTGCATCGGCTGCTGGCTCTGGAAGCCGACCACGGTCCGCCAGTCCAGCTCGCGGAAGCGCGCGCGGGCGTCCGCGGGATCCAACCGGTACGGCTCGAAGCCTCGAAGAGGCGGGCGCGCGATCAGATCAACCTTGCCCGCGAGGAGCACGTCGCCGCGGTTGAGCTGGTAGGCGGCGCCGGGATGGCGCGCATCGTCGGTGCCGTAGACCCGCCGCGCTTCCTCGCGGCCGTCGTAGGGAAAGCGCTTCTCGAGGTGGAGGATCGCGATCGGCTCCTCCCACGGCGTGACGAGCGCGACCTCCTGCCCCTCGCGCAGAACGTCGGCCGCGGCCTTGCGAACGGCGAGCGTGATGGGCACCGTCCACGGCAGCCCGTTCGCCAGGCGCATGTCACGGAGGACGCCGCCATAATCAGCCTCGCCCATGAAGCCTTCGAGCGGACTGTAGGCGCCGACAGCGAGCAGCTCGACGTCGGACATCGTGCGGGCGTTGAGCGCGATCCGCGTGAGCGACCGCGTGCGGTCACGCGCATCCGCCAACTCGGCGTCACGCAGAACCCGGTCGACCAACCAGCCACCGTGAGCCGGAACCTCGACTGCGCCGTCTTTAATGGTGGGCATAGGGCGGCAACATACAATTATCGATCGGTAAAGTCAAGAATCTATTTAGGCATAATAATAGGTGACTTACATTTCAGAAACCCTCCTCGCGTCAAATAGGGCCAGCTCGCTCACCTCGCGGGCATAACTCCCGAGAGTGCCCGCCGGATACGGGCAGCATTTCAGCACCCGCCAGTACTGGTCTATGCAAGTGCCCGATTCTGCGATCCGACCCTGCTGGCACGGCTCCTGCCTGACGTACAGCAAGTTTGAGTCGTCGGAGCGGCAATGGGCTGGAATACTAAAGGAGGGAACGGGCTATGGAACTGGAAACGGTGATTGGCTACCTGGTGGCGCTCGCTGTTCCTCTATGGCTCGTGGTGGAGGGGGCCATGCTCTCGCAGTGGTCACCGAAGCAGCCCGCAAAGCGGCTCGAGCGGAGCAAGCTCTCCAGCAAGCCCGCTTCCCGCGCGTCGGTCAGAGCGACAATAAGCCCTAGGGCGTAATCCGGTAGACGCGGCGGACATTGTCCCAGAGCATCTTCCGCTTGATGGTCTCGTCGATGCCGCGGAACTGCTCGTCTATGGCTTTCTGCGAAAACGGCCACGTGCCGTCGCGGTGCGGGTAGTCCGAGCCCCACATCACGTTGTCGGGCGCGATCTGGGCCATGGCCCGCACGCCGTGGAAATCCTTCTGGAAGGTGGCGTAGATCTGCCGCTTGAAGTACGCGCTGGGCGGCAGCGACAGCTTGAGGTCGTCGGCCAGGCGCTCCTCGTACGTGTCGTCCATGCGCTCGAGGAGGTAGGGCAGCCACCCGATGCCGCTCTCGCCCAAGACGAGGCGGAGGCGCGGGTGGCGCTCGCACACGCCCGAGAGGATCACGGACGCCAGGATCTCGTCCATCTGGCCGGGCGCGACCACGACCCACGCGCCCGTGCAGGCGGGGTTCTTGATGCCCTGGATCTCGTAGCCCACGGTGGCGCCGCCGCCCTCGAACACGTGGAAGGAGATGACGAGGTCGGCCTCTTCGGCGGCCGCCCACATCGGCTCCCACATCTCGTGCCACACGGGGAACTTGCATCCCCACGGCACGAAGACCGCGCCACGCAGGCCAAGCCCGACGCAGCGCCGCGCCTCGGCGGCCGCGGCTTGGGCATCGTGGTTCGGCAGGCAGCCGAGCCCGAAGTAGCGCCCGGGGTCCGAGCGGCCGAACTCCGCGATCCAGTCGTTGTACGCCCTGTACACCGCCGTGAGCAGCTCGGGGTCGCTGATCCCCACGCCGAAGAGGCGCCGGGAGATGCCGATGATGCCGTAGATGATCTCAGCCTCGACGCCGTCGCGCTCCTGGTCCTGGCGCCGCGCCACCGTGTCCGAGGGTCGCGTGTGGCCGGACGTGAAGCCGTTGTCCGCGAGAATCTTGCCGCGCTTCCCCCCGGTCAACCCGGGGCCGTAGTAGCCGTAGCGCCCGAGCTCGTCGCCGCCGGTCATCCAGTACTTGGCGCCGTCGCGGTCGACCACGCGCGGCGCGCGGTCACGAAATTGCGCCGGCACGCGAGAGATGAAGGTGTCCGGAGGCAGGAAGGTCAGGTCCATGTGGCTGTCGGCCGATATTGCCTTGACGGTCATGATCAGGGCCTCCCGTCGGGCCCAGCCGGGCCGGACGCGCTACGGATGATTCGACGTGGTTCGCTGTCCTCGGTCGAGAGGGCGAAAACTTAGCACGCGCGGGAAGGCTACTTCTTCGCGCTACTCTTCGCGGTCTGCGGGCACGCGCACCCACTTCTTCTTCGTGTCACGGTAGAACCACACCCCACCCGCGTCGTCGAGGGCATAGATCAGGTTCGCCTGCTGGGGGGCCATCGCCACGGCGATCTGGACGAACTGCGTCTTCGCTTGCGGGTCCATCTCATTCCTCCGTGAGCATGAAAGGTCTAGCGGGTCACGCCCTGCCTGGCCCGGCTGAGCCAGACGAGACCCAGGTCCTTCTCCGTCCAACCGTGGGATCGCAGATGAGCGACCCACGCCTTGACCTGGGCCGCTGAAATGATCTGCTCCGCCGGATCGACCTCGACCCGGTCGGGACACCGCTTGTCGATGACCGGTACTGCAGGTAGAGACGCAGGCACTGCGGCCATGTGAGCTCCCTTTGTCGACGGCAGCGCGCTCGAGCGGAAACAGGAGGTGCAGCTCGGTCGCGCGAACGGTACGGCCGGGGAACCGCTAGCGAGGTCTTGGGTGGGTGGCGGGGCGCTAAGGCCCGCCAGCCTCTTCCACGAAGAGGTTTCTAGTATACAGGAAACCCATGCGGCGGGACCCAACCAGGAGCTTCAGCCTGCACGCCATCGGCCGTATAATCCGGAGCGACGACGTTCCCGCGGGATCACAACCACAACCGGCGGTAGGACAGGAGCTTACGATGCGCACGTACTACGACATCCAGATGAACGACCGCACCATCGCGAAGCGAGAGCTCGAGGGCGAGGCCGTCGTCAAGGCCGGCCGCTATCTCATCGCCAAGACCCTCCTCGACCTCGGCGCGGCCACAGTGGATCCGCTGTCACCGCAAAACCCGCTCATCTTCTCGGCCGGCCCCTTCGCCGGCACGAGCTTCTCCAACGCCAATCGCACGAGCGTCGGCTGCAAGAGCCCGCTGACCGGCGGCGTCAAGGAGGCCAATGGCGGCGGCACGTTCAGCTACGGCCTCGGCCAACTGAAGATCGCCGGGTTTACGCTCCTCGGCGCCTCGAAGAGCTGGGTGGTCATCCACTTCAGGAAGGACGGCAGCATCGTGTTCGACGACGCCGCGCCGTATCTGGGCAAGGGCAACTTCGAAGCGAACGACATGCTCCACGCCAAGTACGGCAAAAAGGTCACGATCGCGCTCTGCGGCCCCGTCGGCGAGTACCGGGGCCTGCTGGGCGGCATCGCGCTCAGCGACAAGGACGGCCGGCCCTCGCGCCTGGCCGCGCGCGGCGGCGTGGGCGCGGTGATGGGGGCGAAGAAGGTCAAGGCCATCGTGGTGGACCTGGACAAGGCTCCGCCCTTCCACGAACCCAAGAAGGTCAATGCCAGCATCAAGGAATACGCCAAGATGCTGCAGGCCGACGGCATCGTCCAGAACTTCTACGCCAAGGTCGGCACCATGGGCATGGCCGACGTCCAGAACCAGATGGGCGGCCTGCCGGTGCGCAACTTCAGCGCGGGCCGGCTGGCCGACGTCGCCGCGGGCGAGAAGTTCAAGATGGGCGGCGACTACATCGGCCAGCTCAACACGTCCCGCGGCGGCGAGCAGACCCACGCCTGCATGCCCGGCTGCGTCATCCAGTGCAGCAACGTGTACCACGACGCCAATGGCAAGGAAGTGGTCTCGCCTGTCGAGTACGAAACGCTGGGGCTTCTCGGCACCAACTGCGGCATCAGCGATCCGGACGACCTGGCCCAGCTCAACTACGTCGCCAACGATCTCGGCGTGGACACGATCGAGCTGGGCGCCACCCTGGCGGTCCTCATGGAGGCGGGGCTCGGCGTGTTCGGCGACGTGAAGTTCATGACCGACTGCCTCGTCGAGATCCGCAAGGGTACCGAAAAGGGGCGCCTGTGGGCGCAGGGCACGGCGCGCGTAGGGGAGCACTACAAGGTCAGCCGCGTGCCGGTCATCAAGAAGCAGGCCATCAGTGCGTACGATCCGCGCGTGGTCGAGGCCACGGGCATCTCGATGATGGCGACCGCGCAGGGCGCCGACCACACGGCCGGCAACCTGCCGCGCCTCAAGACGCGAGAAATGGATCTCGAATCGCTCGTCAGCCAGAGCCTCTTGCACCAGACGCGCGTGGCCGCCAATGACTCGCTGGGTCTCTGCATCTTCGGCATGAGCGTGACCAACCCGAACACCGAGTGGTTGACCAACGCCATCAATGCCGCGCACGGCACGAGCCTGACGCCGGAGTTCTTCGAGGCGCTCGGGCGCGACGCGCTGCGCCTGGAGAAGGAGTTCAACCGCCAGGCCGGCTTCACCGAGAAGGACGACGAGCTGCCCGCGTTCTTCTACACGGAGGTGCTGCCCCCGACCAACCACGTGGCGCGCTTCCACGGAGCCGACGTGCACAAGATGTACGATCGTCTGCCCGCGTAGGGCGAGCCGTCAGGAGAGTTTCATGGCGACCAGCAGCTACACGGCAACCCTAGAGAAGGACGGCAATCTCTCCGTGGCCCTGTGCCCCGAGCTCGACGTCGCAAGCCAAGGGGCAACTGTCGAGGAAGCGATCGCCAATCTGAAAGAAGCTGTCGAGCTCTTCCTGGAGTCGGCCGACCCCAACGAGGTCAAGCGGCGCCTTCACAGCGAGGTGTTCGTTACGCGATTCGACGCGGGGCATGGGTAGGCTTCCTGTCCTTTCTGGACGCGAGGTCTGCCAGATTCTCGAACGCCACGCGTTCCTGGAGGTCAGACGGCGAGGAAGTCATATCGTGATGCAGCGACGAGGCGAAGTGGAAACTGTCACCGTTCCTGTGCCAATCATTCCGAGTTGAAGATCGGAACCCTTCTATCGATCATCCGGCAAAGCGGCGTGCCACGCGCTGAGTTCGAGTCGTAGCCGAGGCGGAGGATCGTAGAATGCTGAACGTCATGTGGGTCGCGGCGGCGGTCGCCGGGATCCTCCTTGTCCTGTTCTTCTGCATGGAGAGCCTGTGGTGGACCAAGCCGGTGGTGTACCGCCGCTTCCGCAGCACCGAGACGCAGGCGCAGACGACCAAGAGCCTCGCCTTCAACCAGGGCTTCTACAACCTGTACCTGGCTGCGGGCGCTCTCGGTGGTTTAGCGTTGATCGCGACTGGACATCGCCAAGCCGGGATGATCCTTGTCGCATGGAACTGCGCGTCCATGCTGGCGGCGGCCGTGGTCCTTGCCGCGTCGCCGCCCCAGATGCTGCGGGGCGCGCTCATCCAGGGCCTGCCGCCGCTGGTCTTCCTGCTCGGCGCCGCCTACACGCGCCTGGGCTGAGACGTCCGCCGGCCTCCGCTCAGTTCCCCGCCTTGACCTCGGCGAAGAGCTGCTTGGCCACGAGGCAGGCTTCCCGGACAAGCGGCGCGCCCACGTAGCCAGACAGGTGCAGGAGGACCTCCGTCAGCTGCTCCTCTGTCCAGCCCTGGCGAAGCGCCATGCGCAGGTGGATGGCCAGCTCGGGCGCCTGCCCGGTCGCCGCATCCGACACCACGCAGACCAGCGTGCGCGTCTTGAGGTCGAGTCCCGGCCGCGTCCATAGCGTCCCGAAGACCGTCTCCGTCACGACGTCGATGAACTTGCGCATCGTGGGATCGTCGTACGTGATCTTGGTCGCCTTGTCGACGTAGGCGTCGCCCAAGAGCTTGCGGCGCACCTCGCTTCCCTTCCGGTACGCTTCCGAGTCCGGCATGTGGGTCTCCTTGCGCCTCAGTCGATTGGGACGAAGATGCAGTGGCGGATCTTGGCATCGAGCGCCTTCGAGAGATGGCCCTTGCCCCAGGTGTCCTCGACGAGGACGACCTCGCCGGCCTTCACGCGCCGGGTCTCGCCGTCGCTCGCGGTCAGCTGCACGCCCGCGTCGAGGTTGATGATGTACTGCCGCCGCGGGGCGGGGTGCCAGTCAAGGTCGTAATCGGTCGGCACCTCGCGGAAGATGATCCCGGTGGCCGGCAACCGCGCCGACACCCGCCCGGACTTGGTCGGCTCCTGGAACTGGATCTCGACGTCTTCGAAATGCGATTCGCCCTTCTCGTCCGTGTACAGCCGAATGATCTTCATCGCGCTCCCTCCGGGACGTACCCCTCGCGGTGAAAGTAGTTGGCGTTGTAGAACTCGAGGACGAGGTCGCGGTACACGGCCGGCGGGTACCGCGGCGGGTTGTCGGGACCTGTGCAGCTCGGCAGGCACTCGACCACGGCATCCTTGTTCGGGCTGTAGAAGAACGCGATCGAGTACCGGTCGGTGCCGGAATCGTTCAGCACGCCGTGGGGCGTCGAGAGGAAGCGGTCGTTGGACCAGCGCTTCATCACATTGCCGAGGTTCACGAGAAGGGTCCCCGGGATCACCGGCGGAGCGAGCCACTCGCCGCTCGGCAGCTGCACCGCCAGGCCCGGCACGTCCAGCCGCGCGAGCATCGTGATGAACGAGTTGTCGGTGTGCGGCCCCTGGCCGAACTGCTCATCGCCCTCCGTCTCCTGTGGCGGGTAGTGCAGGAAGCGCAGGTTGATGTGCGCCTCGTTGTCGAAGAAGGGCCGGAAGTAGCCCGCCGGCATGTCGAGCGCCCTTGCCAGGACGGGCAGCATGCGTTCGCCCACGCCCTCGAGGGTCTTGAAGTACCTGACCATCGCGGCGCGCATCCGCTCGTGGTCCTGGGGCCACTGGTTGCGCCCGCGGAGCGGCGTGCCGGCCACGACGTCCGGGTGATCGACGCCCCGGTCGTGGCTGATGAAGAAGCTCTCGTTGTAGTTGGGCCGGGTGGCCTTGTGAACGGTTGAGGCGCGCTGCATGCTCTCGTTCACGGGCAGGTAGCCGATGTTGTTCTCGTTGATCTTGAGACGCATCTTGTCTTCGAGCGGCATCGCGTGGAACTCGCGCGAGGCCGCGAAAGCGGCGTCGATGACATCCTGCGGCGCGCCGTGGGCTGTTAAGTAGAAGAATCCGACTGTTTCGCAGGCGCGGCGGACCTCCCGCGCGACGGCGTCGAGCCCGCCGGGCTCGCTCCGGAAGGCCGGCCCGAAATCGATCACTGGGATCGTCCGCGTCGCCTCCTCGAGGCTCCTGACCGCCTTGGTCTTGAAAATATTCATCGCTCAGTCCCCCCTACCGCTTCCGGCGCATGTGTTTGAACATCTCGACCTGCCGGAGGCGCTTCTCGGCCTCCGCCTTCGTCCGGTACGTGCCCATGTTCCTTCCAGACTCCGAGACTACCCGATATCCGCCCGGTACTTTTCGGATCATAGCCTGCCTCCCCGAGGGCTGCGCCCTATCCTTCGAGTTGGGAAATCATCGCGTTCGCCCGCCGGACCCGGCGGCTCAGCTCGCGTCCGAGGTTGGTCAGGAGCTTGATCGCGATGGCGTGATGGTCCCGCACCAGCGCGTGAAAGGCATCCTCGGAGAGCACGTAGCAGACCGCCTCCTCGTCGGCGGTCACCGTGGCCGAGCGCGGCTCTCGGTCGAGCAGCGCCACTTCACCGAACACGGTGCCGGCGGAGAACGAGGCCAACCGGCGCCGCCGACCCTGCCCCGGCAGCTCGACTTTGACGCTGACCGTCCCGCGCGACATCAGGAAGAGGTCCCGGTCGAGACTGCCCTCCTTGATGACGGCCTCGCCGGGGCTGTAGGTGCGGCGCACGAGAACGGCCCGTACGATGGCGCGCTCCTCTTCGGTCAAACCCTCGAGGGCGCTCAGCCGTTCCATGGCGACCTCGCCGGTCAACACGTCGCCAGCGCCGTGAGCCAGGATCACCTGCTCCTCGGCCCATTCGAGCGCCGCATCCGTGTCGGCGAACAGCGCGTCCGGGCCCACCGCGCCCTCCACGCCCAGGTCGCGCAGGACGGTCGACACGAGGTAGTTGTCGTGCGGGTGGCTGAAGAGCAGGCGCCCGCCCTGCTGTTTGAGCCGGTCCTGTATTTGTATGAGGATCCGCGCGCCGGTGGTGTCGAGCTCGTTGACGCGTCTGAGATCGAGCACCACGTAGCCGGCGCCCTCACGCGCGGCCGCCTCGACGCGGCTCGCCAGATTCTCGGCCGTGCCGAAGAAGAGCGGGCCGTCCAGCTCGAAGACCACGATTCGCCGCCCGTGCGCCGCGAGGATTTCCATCAGCCTCGGGTCCCGCGCCTTCCGCGACCGCACCGCGTCGCCGTGGTACGTGCTGCGCACGACGGACCTGCTCATGCGGATGATGAAGACCAGGACCGCGACACCCACGCCCATGCCCACGCCCACCACCGGATCGAACACGAGGATGCTCGAGGCGACCAGGAGCACCACCAGGAGATCCAGCGCCATCCTCCGCCCGTGGATGAGCTTCCCCGTGATCGTCCGCACGAGCAGCTTGAGGCTCCACTGATCGAAGAGCTGGACGCCGACGACGAACAGCATGCCGGCGATGACCACGCGCGGCAGTAGCGCGATGGCCGGGCTCAGGAGGAGCACGGCGAGCAGGACCACCACGGCCGCGGCCACCGACGCCAGCCGCGTCCGTCCCCCCGCGCGGTGGTTGGCGAGGCTCGCGCCCAGGTTCACACCGCTGGCGATCCCGCCGAAGCAGGCGGCGGCCATGTTGCCCACGCCGATGCGCACCAGCTCGCGGCTGCCGCGGGAGCGCTCCCCGGTCACGCCGTCCATCACCCTGACGCAGAGAAGGACGTCGAGAGACGAGACGATCGCCAGGCCGAAGGCTCCTACGCCCAATGTGAACAGCACCGGCCAGATCTGGCGCTCCGCCAGGAGCAGGCCGAAGCCGGGGAGATACTTCGGCAGCAGCGGGGCCTCCGGCATGGGCCCGACGACGGGGCCGAGCTGCGCGCCGTAGCCCGAGAGCGACAGCGCATAGTACGCGCCGCTCCCGACGAGGAGCCCAAGGATGACCGGCGGGACGCGCTTCGTCAGCCGCGAGCAGAACCACGTCGCCAGGACAGTGAAAAGCCCTACCGTCAGCGTCAGCGGCTGCACGAGGGCCAGATTCGACGCGAGCTGTCCCAACGGGACGTGCCGGCGGAATCCAAGCAGCGTGTCGACCTGGGCGACGATGATGAGGATCGCCACCGCGTTCTGGAAGCCGGCCATGACCGGCGAGGGAATGTAACGGATGAGCCCGCCGAGCCGGAGGGCGCCGAACAGCGCCTGGAAGAGCCCGGCCGCCACGACGACGAAGAACACCAGGGTCAGCGTCCGCTGGATATCGCCGTGAGCGGCGACGGCGGCCGGCCCGTGGACCACGCCTTCGAGGACCACCGCGGCCATGATGAGCGTCACCACGCTCCGGGGCGTGTACATGAACCCCGCGGAGCCGCCGAGCAGGGCCCCCACGAGGAGGACAACGATCGCGCTCAGCAGGCCGGCGACGACGCCGTACGAGACGTAACCGTCGCCGAGCGGCTGGAGCGCCAGGATCCCATATCCCATGCTCACCGGGATGGTGAGCACGCCTGCGCTGACTCCGCCCGCTATGTCGCCCTTGAGGGATGTCACTCTTTCGGGTCGGCCTGGATCGGCGAAGCTTCCCGTCTGAACTGCGTCGCCGAAGGCGCGGGAGCGCCCGCCGTCAGCTGCGGATAGCAGCGGTTGAAGGTCTCGAGGATGTCGGCGACCGGGACATCGACGGCCGGCCCCCGGTCGCGCACGTACTCCATGTGGCGCCGGCCGCTGACGTCGTGGGGATGGAACAGCGAGTCCTCCCGCCCGTCGAACTCGAGCGGGCGGACGCCGAATTTGTCGCAGAGGCCGCGATCGAATGCCGGTGTCGCCTTGACCCACTTGCCCTCAAGGTACAGCTCCGTATAGCCGTGATAGTAGAAGAGGTCCGTGCCCATGAGCTGGCGCAGTCTCGGTGTGGTCAGGTGGTTGCGCACGTCGGCGAAGCCCACGCGCGCGGGGATGCCGGAAGCCCGCGCGGCCGCGGCGAGCAGCGCGGCCTTCGCCACGCAGAATCCCGATCCCCTCGCGAGGCACGCGCTGGCCCTGAAGGTTTCATGCGATTTGAAGTCGACGTAGGGCGTGTACACGATGCCGTCCCTGACCGCGTAGTACAGGCGCACCGCCTTGGTGATGGGATCGATCGCTCCCTCGCAGGCCTGCCGCGCGAAGGCGACGATGTTCGGCGCGCCGCTGTCCACGAACTCGGCGGGCTCGAGACACGCGCCCGTCGGCTCATCTCTGCTCATAGGCCCGCTCGAAGATCCTCCGGTCATGGGGGCGACAATACCAGAGTCCGGGCTCGCCGGCGCGGGGCCGTGACTCCGGTCGGGCGCCGTGATTCAATAGCGCCGGTGACATGAGCGATCCAGGCGCGCGGCGACGGCAGGTCGTGGGCTTCATCCTCTCCGGGATCTTCCCCGGGCTCGGCCAGCTCTACAACCGCGAGTACCTCAAGGGCGTCCTGTTCATCCTCCCAAGCGCCGTCCTGACCTGGCTCGTCTTCCAGGCAGCGCCCACCGATCTCCTGGCGCTGTCTCAACCGAGCGCGACGCTGATGCTTCTGCTCGCGGCCCTGCTGGCGATCTGGCTCTGGGCGATCATCGACGCCTGGAAGGTGGCCGCGCGCTAGCAGGCGGCTGAGAAGGGTCCAGATGCGAGGCGGCGCCCCGCTGTTCGAGTTGAGCGACGGCGTATGCCATCGTGAGACGAGGGCTGAGTTGATCCCGCAGACGAACCGTACGACTGTCTCGGCCCTCGCCTCGGGGCTCCGCCCCTCAGCTCGAACTGCCACGAGCGTGCGGCCGAGGGCGCCCCAGCAGATTTTGCTAAATGACGCAGATGGGCCCTTATCGGCCGCCTGCGGCGCCTACCGTATCAGGTGCACGCGTCCTGCGACGGCGCGCACCTTGCGCGGGGCGGCGAGCCAGATAGCTACGGCCGAGACCACGCTGCAGCCGATCGCGATCCAGAAGGCCGGCGTGTAGCTGCCGGTGGCATCGTACAGGGCGCCCGTTACCCAGGGACCGGCGGCCCCGCCGGCGATCGCGGACAGCATCAGCGTGCCGAATATGCCGCCGTAGTGCCGCCCCTGGAAGATCTCGGCCGGAATGGCGCCGACGACCGACGTGAGCCCATAGCCGAGCGCGCCCTGTGACACGACCATGAGCCAGAGCAAGGCCGGCGTCGGCGTCTCACGCATGAGGATCAGGGCCAGGTAGCAGATGGCGAAACCGAGACTGCCCACCGTCCACACCCATTCTCGTCCTACGCGGTCAGAGAGATGGCCGAGGGCGATCTGGCCCGGGATAGCGACCAGGCTGACGAAGCCGAGCGCCCAGGCCGCGTACGTGGGGCTCCAGCCGATCTCGATCAAATACTTCGTCTGGTGCACCTGCACCGCGTACCAGGCGAAGAGCCCGCCGAAGTAGCCGACCGCGAGCCACCAGAAGCGCGACGTGCGCGCGGCGCGGCCGAGCGTCCAGTCCACGGCCGCCCACACCGGGTCCACGATGTTGGCCGCCTGGGTGGCGGTGGTCTCATGCGATGACGCGTCGCCGTCCGGTTGGAGCCCGATGTCCTCGGGCCGGCGCTTGAGCAGCAGGTTGAGCGGCACCAAGATCGCCAGCACCAGGATGGCCATGGCCCAGCACGCCGCGCGCCAGCCCGAGCGCCCGATCAACGTTTGCAGCCAGGGCAGCAGGATGATTGATCCCACGCCCACGCCGGAGAAAGCCAGGCTCATGGCGAGACCTCGCCGGCGCACGAACCAGTTGGGAAGGAAGAGCGCCTGCCCCGTGTAGCCCAGGCAGACGCTGCCGCCGCCGACCAGCACGCCGAGCGTGAGATAGAGGTGCAACGGCTGGCGCACCAGCGTGGCGAGCATCAACCCGGCCGCCATGAGGCCCGCGCCGATCTCCATGACCATCCGCGGACCGCGGCGGTCCATCAGCCGGCCGAGCGTCGGGCTCAGGACCGCCGAGACGAGGAAGCCGAAGGAGAAGGCGCCGGCCGTCACGCCGCGATCCCAGCCGAACTCGTCGAGGATGGGCGGGAAGAGCAGCGAGAAGGCAGTGCGCGCGTTGACGCCCACGCCCATGGTGACGAAGACGACCGCCACGACGACCCAGCCGTAGAAAAATCGGAGGCGCAAAGAACGGCGCTACTTGATCGCGATCGGGTTGACGGGAGAGCCGACCGCGCCGGTGATCGGCAGCGGCGGCGCGGTGAACAGGAACTCGTAGACCTTGTCGCGGGCGCAGTCGGCCGCGAGCACCTCCAGGTCGAAGATTTCGCCCACGAGCATCCCCATGGTGGGAATGAGCACCTGGTGGAGCGGCTGGTAGGTGTCCGGGATCTCGTTCGGCCGCACCTCCATTCCCCAGGTGTCGGTCGCCACCGCGGCGAGCTCGTGGCGGTGGATCCACTCCGCCGTCGAGAAGGAGAGACCGGGCGCATCACCGCCGGCGTAGTCGCCCCACCCGCCGCGCGCGCGGCACATCGCCAGCTGGCCCGTGCGGATCAGGAGCGCGTCGCCCGTCCCGACCGCCACGCCCTGCGTCTTGAGCGCCGCCTCCAGGTCGCCCACGGTGATCGCGTAGCCCGGCTCGAGCCACTCGACCCCCTTCAGGCGCGGAAAGTCCAGCAGCACGCCGCGCGTCACGATGAAGCGCGCCATCTTCTCGATCCCGTTCCGCTTGGCGCCCGAGCTCGACACCAGGTTGGCGTCGTAGCCGTTGTAGAGCTTGCCGCCGAGGAAGCAGTGCGAGAGCGCGTCCCACTGGGTCCCGCACTGGAGCGGCATGATGATCATGTCGTCGGCGAACCCGACGCCGCCGGGGCGTTGGAACGCGCCCGTCGTGAAGTCCGGGCCCGTGAGGATCATGCGGTGGATGGGGTTGAAGCGCCGCGGCTGGTTGACCTGCGGCCCCGTGTTGTCGAAGGGGATCGCGAGCGAGAACGTCACGCCGCGCTTCACCGTCCGTGTCGCCTTCACGACGGATTCGGGCGTGATGTAGTTCAGCGTGCCCAGCTCGTCGTCCGGCCCCCACTTGCCCCAGTTGCGGCACTTCGCCGCCATGTCCCGAACCGCATCAACCATGGTCGCAGCCTCCCTTTCGTCCGATGTGCCCATTGCGCGCCGGGCCGGAAGAGAGTATCAAATAGCGAGGAGGTCCGATCAATGGGCTACAGCCTCGAGCAGTTCGCCGACGCGTGTCACCGCATTCTCACCGAGGATCCCGGCCCCGAGGGGCGCACGAAGGTGTGCGCGCTCGTCCAGGATGTCCTCCAGGACGAGGCGTTCGTGGCCACGCATCTCGGCGACGACGTGCCGGAGCGCAAGATCCTGTACGAAGACCCGAAGCTCGGCTTCTGCATCCTCGCCCACGTCTACAACGGCGCCAAGGAGAGCCAGCCGCACGATCACGGGCCGTCCTGGGCGATCTACGGCCAGGCGCGCGGCGAGACCGTGATGAGCGACTGGGCCATCGTCGAGCCCGCCTCCGAGAACAAGCCCGGCAAGGTGCGCCACGTCAGGGCCTACCCGCTCAAGCCGGGCATGGCGAAGGTCTACAACGAGGGCGACGTCCACTCCCCGCGCCGCGAAGGCTCGACAAGGCTCATCCGCATCGAGGGCACGAACATGGACAAAGCCAAGCGCCTGTCCTACGAGAAAGTCTAGCAGGCGCCTGCGGGTTTGACAGCCGCCTGCTACACGCGGCGGGTGTTATCGTCGGGGAACGGATACTCCATGTTCCGCGCCGTCGCGCGGCCGACGGCCTCGCCGAAGTAGCGGATGACCACGCGGAGCGCCATGTCGATGCCGGCCGAGATGCCGGCCGACGTGATGACGTTGCCGTCCTCCACCACGTGGAGCTTCTCCTCGACCGTCACGGCCGGGAAAGAGTCGCGCATCCAGCCGAGCGAGCGCCAGTGCGTCGTGGCGCGGCGGCCGTCGAGCAGCCCGGCCTGCCCCAGCAGCATCGAGCCCGTGCAGACCGAGGTGAGCGTCTCGACCTGTCGCCCACGCTCTCCAATCCACTCCAGCAGACGCGCGTTCTTGATCTCGGCGCGCGTGCCCCAGCCGCCGGGCACCACGAGGATGTCGAGCGGCGGGCAGGTCTCGAGCGTGACGTCGGGGATGACCTTCAGGCCGCCCGTGGCGACCACGGTGTCCATCGTCTCGGCGACCAGCAGCACCTCGAAGGGCGACGGCTCCTCGCGGCGCGCGGCCTCGTTGAGCCGCGTCACCGAGAAGACTTCGAACGGCCCGCAGAAGTCAAGGACTTCCACGTTCGGGAAGATCAGAATGCCCACCCGCTTACGGTCCATGGGATCCACTCTCCAGCCTAGAGGAACGTCGTGTCGGGCTGGTGCCCGAGCAGGAACTGGCCGACCGTCTCGAAGTGGGCCTGGCGCCCCTGGATCTGCTGGGTGACGGCGTGCATGTCGCGGAACCCGCGGTCGAAGGCGCTCTCGATGAAGATCGACGTCGCGCCGCCCGCGTGGTGCGTCATGTCGGCGACGGCCTTCGCCTGGTGGATCGCGTAGGTCGACGCCAGCCGGATCAGGACGCGCTGATCGAGCGTGAGGACGCCCGAGCGCCCGACCGCACGCCAGATCTCCTCGAGGGAGCTCAAGAGGAAGAGCCGCGCGGATTGCAGCTGCGCCTCGGCGTAGCCGACCTGGGACTGGATCACCGCGTTGTCGCGGAGCAGGCGCTTGAACCCGCGCGGCGTCTTCTCCTTGGCGAGGCCCACCAGTCCGTCGAGCATGCGCCGGGCGATGCCGAGGGCGACTCCGGCGAATCCGGACGCGTAGAGCGAGCCCGTCGGGAAGCAGTAGAGCGGGCCCGGCTGGCGCCGCTCCGCCGGATCGTCCCGCGAGATCGAGTACTCGTGGGGCACGAAGAGATCCGACACCGTGAAGGCGTCGCTCCCGGTGCCCTTGAGCCCGCTGACGTGCCAGACGTCCACGATCTGCGCGCTCGAGGCGGGGAACAACATCGTCCGCTCGACCCTCTTGCCGTCGCCGTTCCGGCGCGGGCTCCCGTCAGGCTCAGAGATCGGGCAGTGGCCGCCCAGCCACGTCGCGTGACGGCAGCCGCTCGCGAAGCTCCACGTGCCCGTCACGCGATAGCCGCCCTCGACGGCGACGGCCCGCGCGTCGGGCCCGGGGCCCCACGCCAGAACGGCGCGCGGGTCCCTGCCGAAGACCTCCGCCGCGACGTCAGGCGGGAGATACGCGGCGGACATCGAGCAGCCGGACGCCTGGCACATACACCATGCCGTGCTCGCGTCGGCCTTGGCGATTTCCTCGATGACGGCAGCGAAGGTGGCGGGATCGACCTCGCCCCCGTCGAGCGAGCGGGGCAGCAGCAGCCGGAACATGCCCGCCGCAAACAGCGCGTCCAGCACCGGCTGCGACAGGCGCCGCTCCTGCTCGATCTGGTCCGCGCAGGCCTCGATCTGGGGCGCAAGCCGGCGCGCCCGCGCCACGTACTCGTTCCCAGCTCCAGCCGGGCTCCCCGTGTCCATGGGCGGGACTATATCGCAAAATCCTTCGTCTGGCTTCCGGCAGCGCGCTGGGTTAGGATAAGCGGCACACTCGCCCGTGAGGAGGATCGCCATGAAGCGCTACGATCGGCACCAGCAGGACGTCGGCAACATCCTCATGCTGGAGCACGTGAACGTGCGCGTGCCCGACCAGCGGACCGCCACGGCCTTCTACATCCAGGGCCTGGGCTTCACGCGCGACCCCTACGTCATGGTCGGGGTCGAGAATATGTGGATCAACATGGGCCAGACGCAGTTCCACCTGCCGACGGGCGAGCCGAACGTCATGCGCGGCCACGTCGAGATCGTGGTCCCCGACCTCGAAGCGCTCGCGAAGCGGCTCGGAAGCGTCCGCGAGCTGCTCGCGGGCACGAAGTTCGCCTACAGCGTCGAGGACAAGTACGTCGCGGTCACCGCACCATGGGGCAACCGGCTCCGCCTGTACGCTGCCGGGCCGTCGTTCGGCGACATGACGCTCGGCATCACCCACGTCGAATTCCCCGTCGAGTCCGGGCGCGCAGCCGGCATCGCGCGCTTCTATGAGAAGGTCATGGGCGCCCCCGCCGCGGTCACCCCCGACGCGGACGGCGTGGCCGCCCACGTCAGGATCGGCCAGCGCCAGGAGCTCGTCTTCCGGGAGACGACGGCGCCCATCCCGGCCTACGACGGCTACCACATCGCCATCTACATCGCGAACTTCTCCGGCCCCCACGATTGGCTCGATACGCACGGGCTCGTCAGCGAAGAGAGCATGGACTACCAGTACCGCTTCGAGAAGATCGTGGACCCCGACACGCGCGAATGCCTGTGCGTCATCGAGCACGAGGTGCGGAGCTACACGCACCCGATGTTCCTGCGCCCGCTCGTGAACAGGAACCCCGCCCAGCGCCAGGCCACGTACCAGCGGGGCCGCGACGCATTCTACCCAGGCGGCTAGCAGGCCGCCGATAAGGGCCCATCTGCTTCGTTGGCTCGGTCGCTCCTCGCTCAACGTACGGAGAGTTCGCCTCGCTCGTCGCATCCCTCGCCGCCTCGCATCTGGACCCTTCTCGCCGGCCTGCGGCGAGCGGGTGCCGCCTCGCATCTGGACCTTTTTGAGCCGCCTGCGCGGTCTCGTCGGTTAGGTGGCGCCGGCGGCGCCGTAGGCTGGGCCGAATCTGACGAAGGTGCAGCCGATGGAGTGAACGAGGCCGCGGGATTGTCGCCGGTCTGCCTGCCGGCGCTCTCCGGGCCGTGAGCGGGCTTCGCGGCGCCGCTCGCCAAGCCGCCGGTCCTCCATGACGTGGACCCCTTCGACTCCAGCCATCGCCCGGGTGAGATACTCGTAGAGGCTTTGCTCGACGCGCTTGACCACGATCAGGAGCCGGAGACCGGCGGATGGTCGGGAGCGCGCCGCCGCCAGGAACTGCGTCAGGTGCCGCTGGCAGAGGCCGTGCGTCTCGTCGGGGTCCTCCAGCGGCTCACACTCCCCGAGATCCGCCGGCGACCCCTCGGCCCGGCACCACGCGCAGATCGATCTCACGGCGGACTAGGCGCGCCTACGGCAGTTGGATATTGCCGCTCCCGCGCGGTCCACTGGGCCCGCCGAGACCCTCACCAAGCGAACCCGCCTCGATCTCGAAGGTGATCGGCAGCGCGCCCACCTGCGTGAGCAGCTGCGCTTCGCCCAGGTGGACGACCCGCCGGCTCGTATCGGCCGAGCCGTCCTTCGTGACCGGCGTGAGCACGCGGATCACCCCCACCCTAGTTGCCCATTACGATGCCGCCGTCCACGTTGAGGGCCTGCCCGGTCATGTAGTCGGAGTCGGGCCCGACGAGAAACGCCACGACGCCGGCGACGTCCTCGGCCCGCTCGGGGCGTCCCAGCGGGATGTTCCGGATCCGGCGCTTCCACACCTCGCCCTGCCCCAGGCCCTCGAGGGCGCCCCACTCGCGGTCGATCTGCTCCCACATCGCCGTCTCGACTGCGCCCGGGCAGACGCAGTTCGACGTGATCCGATGCGGGGCCAGCGCTTGGGCCGCGGAGCGCGTGAGGCTGACCACGCCGGCCTTGGACGCGGCGTAGGGCGTCGTCACGTGGCTGCCTCCCCGGTACGAGGCGATCGAGGCGGTCTGGATCAGCTTGCCGCGGAGCTCCGACTCCGGCATGGGGTCCTGCTGAAGCATCCTGCGCGCCACGGCCTGCAGGACGAAGAAGACGGCGCGGAGGTTGACGTCCATCACGCGGTCCCATTCCTCCCCCGTGACCTCGAGCATCGGCTGGACGCGGATGACACCGGCATTGTTGAACAGCACGTCGAGCCGCCCCCAGCGCCGGTACGGCTCGTCCACGATCCGGTCGATATCCTCGGGGCGGGTCACGTCGGCTCGGACCGCCACCTGGCCCAGCTCGGCCGCGAGTTTCTCCGCCCCCGCCCCGTCGAGGTCGGCGAGGACCAGTTTCGCGCCGTCGGCCGCGAGCCGGCGCGCGCAGGCCGCGCCGATCCCCCGCGCCGCGCCCGTGATCAGCACGGTCCGTCCCGTCAGTCGCCCCATCGCTCCTCCTCCTGTCTCATCCGACGGCCGAGTGTGCCACAACTCCAGTCAGAACGTGAGCGAGGGGGAAGAACCTGCCGGGGTTCAGTGCTCCGCGCGTGGAGTAAACACCGCGAGGACGAGGGCCACCACGAGGAGCGCTGGGACGTCACCGAGGAGGTGCCCCCGTTCTTTCGCATCGGCGAAGGACTGCGCGCCCATGATCCCGGCGTGCACGACGCTCGACCAGACGGTGAACCAGATCAGGCTCGTGTGCGCCGCCGGGTTCTTCGCCGCCATCAGCAGGAACACGCCGAGCGTCGCGTAGACCCCGATGATCATCATGTGATAGTGCGAGTGGCCCACGCCCCACTGCCAGCCGGACGGCCACACCATGCCCAGCGGGTAGATACCAAGGACGAAGATCAGGCCGACCAGGATGAGGGCGACACGAAGGTAGCGAAGGCGATCCGCATCCGACATCGTGAGTTCCTCCTGCAGGTCGATTCAGTCCGCGGAGAGAATAACCCGGGCGGGAATGCAGTTGGAAAGAATGGCAGGTGCCAAAGTGTGCCTACTCGGCCAACAATCTTCGTCAATCGGCAACGACCGGCGGTCTCGTAAGTACCCGCCAAGCTTGGAGTTCCGCCCCGGCATGCCAGTTGCTCTATCCGGTCTCAGGGAGGAAGAGCCATGAACACACCGACACTCCGGTACGACAGCGACGAGAAGGAAATGTACCAGTTCGCCTGTCCCAACTGCTGGGCGGTCCGAACGGTGACCCTGACCCCCGGCACCAAGCGTCCCATGTGCGACTGCGGCTCGCCGCTCTCCGTGATCGGAGAGGTGGAGAGCGAAGAAGCCGAGTCCCTGTCGCTGGACCACCCGCACTCCGAGCCGAGCTCTTCATTCTGTGCGGCCCGCCAAACACCCATGCAGCACAGGCTCTGGTGCGCTATCTACTTCCTCAGAAACTGCAACTGCGGGTACGGCCAGCGACCCTAGCCAGTAGCCTGCAACGGTCCGGCGCGGCAGACCTTACCTACGCTGGGTTGGCGTTGATTAGGATGAAGGCCACGCGGCAGGGCGTGTCCATGCGGTTGCTCCACGCGTGGTTGGTCCCGCGCTGGATCAGGCAGTCGCCGGCCCTGAGCAGCGTTTCGCCTTCGTCCATCAGCGCCCAGATCTCGCCTTCTAGAACGAGCGCGTAGTCGATCGTGTTCGTCTTGTGCATGGCCGGGTGCCGCGCGTCGCTCTGGTCCATCGCGTGGCCGGCGCCCATTGCCGCGAAGGCCTTCGCCCGGTCGACCTTGCCCCCCATCCCCTTGTCCGGCGGAAAGTCGACCACCCGGAAAATCGTGCCCAGCTCGGGCGGCTCGAGGACGACCGGGCGGGCCGCGGCGTCGGCCGCGCCCGCGTTGCTCGCCGGCGCGCCATCGGTCACCCACAGGTTGATGAGGGCAAGCCCGGGCATGCCGTCGAGCTCGAGCGCGTGCGGCGACGGGGCGTCCGTGAGGATGACCGACTTGCCCTGGGCATTGTGTCCGGTAACGACGCGGCGCATGGGTCTGGCCATCTGCGATCCTCCGATCATCTCGCGAGCGGATCTGGGCGAAGCTGGAACTTCACCACCTTGCTCGTCGTCCCTTTGCCGCCTTCGACGTGGAAGGGCGCTCGAGTGCTGTACGTCGACCACAGTCCCCTGCCCTTCCAGCCGGAATTCGGATCGTCGATGCGCCCGTCCATCCATTTGGTGAAGAAGCCCATGGGATAGGGGACACGGAGGTTGACGAATTTCCCGTCGACGAGGGCGATCAACGACTCGTTGGCATTGCCCGTGGCGAGAGGCACGTTCTTGCCCAGCCCGAACGTGTCGTGCTGATCCACCCAGGTGTAGTAGCTGGCCTCGGCGCTGCCCGAGTCCGTGACGTTCGCGAGCTGCGGCCCAGGGAACGGATACAGCGTCCAACCTTCCGGGCAGTGTTTTCCTGTCGCAGTCGGTCCGTTGAGGGGTCCCTTGCACTTCCGCCGGTCGAAGCTGCCGAGATGTCCGCTCGATAGCGGTGCCCAGACGACGCCGCCCCGATCGATGTCCATGCCGCGCGGTCCATATCCCGGCAGTGGCGGCTCGAAGACTTCCGCCAAAGCGGTCGCCGGCGGATTCGCTCCTGGGTTGACCCGGATGACGTAACCGGGGAAGCCCAGCACCGTGCCCCAGACGGTTCCGTCGACGGGGTTTACGGCGACGCCGTAGAAGGCGGCCGTGATTCGCTTGTCCTTGGTGGGATCGACCGGCTGGTTGGGCTCGACATAGTCGTCCCGCTTGCCGTTTCCGTTGGTGTCGAGGATGAGCGCCGTCCACCCTTGCGACTTCACCTCATCGCCGGTCTTCTCGAACATCCTCCGATTCAGCCAGCCGATGACGCCGCTCTGCGGGCCGCCGGCGCTGGTCCACAGCGTATTGTTGGCATCCTCCGCGAACACCAGATGGTGCGTGGGGAAGCACGTGCTGATCAGCGTGATCTTCCCGGTTTTCGGATCGTACATGGAGAGGTGCCGGTTGGACTGTTCGACCGGAAACAGCTTCGCCGACGGATGGTCGGACCCCTTCTTGCAGAACTCCGGATTTTCCGGCGGACGGACTCGCGAGGTGAACCAGACCCGCCCCTTCTCGTCGAACATCGGGTTGTGCATGCTGGTCTGGCTGTCCCAGATCGGTTCGGCGCCCCAGTACGGCGACGGCGTCATTGGATTGGCTTTCGAAGACGGGGTGTTCGGATCACGCACCGGCATTCTCACCTGGGTCGCCTTGTGGAGCACCGGATCCAAAACCGGGAAGAGATCCGTGCTCTCCTCTGTAGCCCCGAAGATCAGACCGTTGGCGTTGACCCTCGGATTGCGCTTGTCGGTCGAGACTTCGTCATGCAGGTAGTCCTTGGGACCGGCCCAGTCCCAGAGCGTGATGACGACGTTGCGCTCCACGCCTTGCGGCCGTGACGGCCGCGAGGCGGGCAGCTCGCCGGCGGCGATCCGATCCGTCCAGTCAGCGAACAACGCCGGGGCCCGCTTGACGTCGAGCCTGCCGAGGTTGTTGGTCATCTGTGTCATGGCCTGCCCTGAGACGATGCGCCGCGCCCACGCCTCCGTCGAGGAATTGAAGTGACCCAGCTCCTTCGGAATCGTGCGCGTTGCCTTGTTGCCGAGCTGGTGACACCCGTAGCAGCCGTTGGTCTTGACGATGTCCAGCCACCGCGCCTGGCTCTTGAGCGCCACGGGCATGCCGTTGCCGCTGGGTCCCGTGCCGGGAAACTCGCTCTTGTCCGGGACCTTGAGCATGGAATACCAGTAGATCGCCGGATAGTATTCCACCGCCGCCGCCGCACTCGGCGCCACGACTGCCGGCGGGTTCACGATCTTGCCGGGCGCGGTCTGCACCTTCGGAGAGTCGATGAGCCCGTAGCCACGCACCCACACGCTGTAGGTCGCCTTCGGAAGACCGGGCATGACGTAGCGCCCTTGCTCGTCGGTGACCACGATCTTGGCGAACTTGGTGGGGAGCTCGGTCGTTTCGGCGATCACCCAGACCCCGGCCTCCGGCCCATTCGCGCTGATGACCACACCGCCCAGGTCATCGCCGCCGATGCGAATCGCCGGGTCGGTATTCTGCTGGGCGCTCAACCGAGCCTGCCCGGCGGCCAAGAGCGCGGCCACGGCGGCCGCGATGGTCACCACGTACAGCGCTTTTGTGGTTTTCATGAATCCGCTCCTCCCATCTCCTACCGGAGCTTCAGGTCCTCGCAGGGGGCCGCGTACGGGAAGCCCTGGATCAGTCCCGCGCCGGATTCCGCCACGCGCGATCCCACTCCCCAGATGAAGCCCTGCTGGAACAGGGGCGTCACGAGCACGCGATCGGCAACGATCTTTTGGATCTGGTGGAGATGGGCCTCGCGCTGCTTGCGGTCCGTTTCCTTCGACTGGCGCTGGAACAGATCGTCGATCTCGGGAAGCGTGCCGTACGCGTAGGTGCCGCCTTTCGTGAAGAAGGGCTCGAGCCGCGCCGCGGCGTTGCCCGCCGCGCCGGTCGCGCCGATGACAAGCCCCGTCAGCTTCTTCTCTCTCCACGCGGTGAGGAACGCGGCGCGCTCCATCCCCCGCACCCTGCTGCGGATCCCGATGGCCTGGAGATAGCCTCCCACCGACTCGGCCAGCGAGGCGTAGGGCGGAAGCGGAGTCAGGTCACCCGCGTCGAAGCCGTTCGGATAGCCGGCCTCCACCATGAGCTGCTTGGCGCGCTTGGGGTCGTACGCGGGCGGCTCGAGATGCAGCGCGAATTCGAAGCTCGGGGGAACAAACAAGCCCGTCAGCCGCCCGAGACCGAGCATCTCCGCCTCGTTGAGGGCCTTACGATCGATCGAGAGACCCGCCGCCATGCGCACACGCGGATCGTGCCAGGGAGACTTCGGGTCCCACTGGTCGAGAAAGTCCAGCCAGTAGATGCCGTACAGCAGGGGCGCGACGACCTTGATCCCGGGGCTGCGGCGCAGCTCCCCCGCGATCGCCCCGCCAAAGAGGTACGCAAGGTCCACCTGGCCGGTCTTGACGGCCGCGGCCCGGGTGCTCTCGTCGGGAATGCTGCGCATGACCAGCCGCTTGACCTGGGGAGCCTTCCGCCAGTAGTCCGGGAAAGCCTCCAGCACCAGCTCGATACCGGGCGTGAAGGAGACGAGCTTGTACGGCCCGGCGCCGACCGGCGCCTTCTTGTAGGCGTCGTCGCCGACCTTCTCGATGTATTTCTTCGGCACGATCCAGCCGGCGCCGGTGGCCGACGTGCCGTAGAACGACATGAAATCCTGCCAGGGCTCCTTCAGCACGAAGCGGACCCGGTTCGGGGCCGCCACCTGGACCTCCTTCACCTTCTCCTTCAGGAGCGTGGCGCCGCTGCCCTTGTATCTGTCGAAGGAGAACTTCACGTCCTCCGCCGTGACGGGATCGCCGTTGTGAAACCGGGCGCCCTTCCGAAGGATGAACTCGTACGTCGTCCCATCCTTGGACACGATCCACGACTCAGCCAGGCTCGGGGTCATGATCCCGGCCGGCATCGGCTTGACCAGCGCGTCGTGCAGCGCGTACAGGACCATGAACGGCGTGATGAGCGCTTCCGTGTCCCCGGGATCGAGCCACCTCGAGACCAGCGTCACGTGGACGCCGATCGTGATGGTCCCCTCCGGCGCTGCCGACGCCGGTGAGACGCCAGAGAGGACTACGAGGACAAGAACGGCGATCAGGAGCGAGCGCGGAGCGGGCATCTGGATACCTCCGGGAGCATGTGAGCGGGAACGCCTTCGTCTCTGTGGCGGCGAAGCTACCACGTCTCGGGCTGGCTCACCAGACCCGGCGGATGAGGGAGCAGCGGGGACCCCGATCACCGCGAAAGGTGTATGATCCCGTGCCATGCGCTTCGGGACCTTCTTCTTCTTTCAGGCCGCCCCGGGTTTGACCCACGAGGAGGTCGTCCACCGGGAGCTCCAGCAGATGGAGTGGACCGAGGAGCTGGGCTTCGACCAGATCTGGCTGACCGAGCACCACTTCATCGACTACGGCCTGTCCGTGGATCCGGCCACGCTGGCTTCCGCCGCGGCCTCCCGGACGCGGCGGGTCCGGATCGGACTGGCGGCCGCCATCCTGCCGTTCCATCACCCACTGCGGCTCGCCGAGCAGTTGGCGCTCGTAGACGTCATCTCCAAGGGCCGGCTCGATATCGGCGTCGGCCGCGGCAATCGCCCCGCCGAGTTCAAGGGCTACCATGTCCCGCAGCAGGAGAACCGCGAGCGCTTCGACGAGGCGGTCGACATCATGCTGCGGGCCTGGACCGAGGACCGCTTCTCGCACGAGGGGCGGTTCTTCACCATCAAGGACGCCCGGGTCATTCCCAAGCCCGTCCAGCGGCCGCACCCGATGATCTACCAGGTGTGCGGAAGCGACAGCGGGGTCGAGAGCACGGCGTCACGCGGCTGGCCCATGCTCAACTCGATCCTGACCGGCCCGGTTGATCAGATCCTGAAGCGTCGCGACAGCTACGTGGAGGCGTTGCGCCGGCACGGGCGTGGGGAGACCGAGATCGCCGCGCTCATGAAGCTCTGGGGCGTGTCGCGGCAGATCTACGTGGCGCCGACGGACGCGCAGGCGCTCGCCGAGGCCAAGGACGCCGAGATGTGGTACCAGGATTCCCTGCGACGCTTCCAGGTCCCCGAGCGCATCGAGGACACGCATCCGAGCCTCCAGCCGGGCTTCCGCGCCGCGGCGGAGCGATTCGCCAAGGTGACCTGGGAGGGGCTCGTGGCCGAGACGTTGGCGTTCGGGTCGCCCGACACCGTGGCCCGGCACATCGAGACGATGCGCGCGATGGGCGTCGGACAGGTGCTGTGCTGGATGAACTTCGGCGGCCTGCCGCAGGAGAAGATCCGCCGATCCATGGAGCTGTTCGCCCGCGAAGTCATGCCGCGGTTCCGTGCCTGAGACGAGGCCACGCATGCGAATCGAGATCATCTGCACGGGCGACGAGGTCCTGACGGGGAAGATCGTCAATACCAACTTCAGCTACATGACCCAGAAGCTCGAGGACGTCGGCCTCTCGGTCCGGTGGGAAACCACGGTCGGCGACGACCGGGAGAGCCTGCTGCAGGCGTTTCAGCTGGCGGCGCAGCGTGCCGACGCGGTCATCGTCAACGGAGGCCTGGGCCCGACGGTCGACGATCTCTCCCAGGAAGTCGCGGCCCAGGCCGCCGGCGTCCAGCTCGCGCTCAATGAGGAGTGGCTGGCCAAAATGGAAGCGTTCTTCCAGCGGCGCAGCCGCGTGATGCCGCCGAACAACAAGAAGCAGGCCATGCTGCCCGTCACCGCGGACGTGATCGACAACCCGATCGGTACCGCCTGCGGATTCGCGCTCGACATCGGCAAGGCCCGGTTCTTCTTCACGCCTGGAGTCCCCCGCGAGCTCAAGCGGATGCTCGAGGAACAGATCATCCCGCTGCTTCTCGCGCGCAGCGGCCTGCAGACGGCCATCCACCTGAAGCGTTTTCACTCGTACGGGCTCGGTGAATCGCACGTCGATGCGCTGCTCACGGGGGTAGAGGAGCTCGTGCCGGATGGGACCGTGAAGCTCGGCTTCCGGGCCCACTATCCGCAGCTCGAAACCAAGCTCGCCGTCCGCGGCGCCGACATGGAAGATATCCGGAGAAAGCTCGAGCCGGTCGAGCGCGAGGTGCGCAAACGACTCGGCAACTTCATTCTGGCGGAAGACGACCAGACGCTGGAAGGCGTCGTCCTGGGAGAGCTCGCGCAGCGCCAGGCGTCACTGTCGATCGTGGAGACCTTCACGAGCGGACAGATCGCCGCCCGCTTCGCTCACCTCCCGGGGGCGGAAAAGGTCTTTCGTCGCGGCATCGTGGCCCGCGACCTCGGCGAGGTGTGCGCGGCCGTCGGCATCGACAGCGCTCCCCCGACGGGCGAGATCACGCGCGAGACCGCCGAGGCGGTCGCTCAGGCCGCGCGGCGTCAGACCCGCTCGACCCATGCGCTGGCAGTCCTGATCGATCTCGACGAGGGCACCGACCGTATCGAATTCGGGGGCACCATCTGTCTGGCGATAGCGACCGAGCGGGACGTCGCCTCCCGGCGCAGTCGCATCGTGGGAGGTCGCGAATGGGTCCGCCTGGGAGCGGTCGAGATGGGGCTCGACTGCCTGCGCCGCTATCTCCAGGGGCTGCCCGTGTACGAGCGCATCGACTTCGAGAAGGCCTGAGACATGACGGCGCAACAGGGCGGCTTCACCTGGGTGCGCGACACCGTCCCCCCAAGGGGTCTCAGGGCGATCTTCAAGCCGGGCCGATGAACGAGCGAAGCGACGCGCGGGCCGCCAACGAATACTGGGGACGCGAGGGCCTCGAGCGCACGATCCTCCAAGCCCTCGCGGCGACCGGCAAGAACGTCGAGGCGCTGACCATCGACGACCTGGCGCCCGCCGACCAGTTTCATGGCGGCGGCAAGAGCGCCACCCTTCGGCTGGCGCGCCTGGCCCAGCCGCGGCGGGGCATGCGCGTCCTCGACGTGGGCGGCGGCCTGGGCGGGCCCGCGCGCACGCTGGCGGCGGAGTTCGGCTGCTACGTCACCGTGATCGATCTCACCGAGTCCTACGTTCGCGCCGGCCAAGCGCTCACGGCCCGGCTGGGGCTCGCCGATCGCGTCATCCATCGCGCGGGCGCTGCGCTGGCGCTCGACGTGGGCGCCGACACGTTCGATCTCCTGTGGACGCAAAACAGCGGCATGAACATCGCCGACAAGGAGCGGCTCTACGCCGGCTTCTCTCGCGTCCTGCCGCGGGGCGCCATGCTGGCCATCCAGGAGCCGATGGCCGGCCCCGTGCAGCCGCCGATCTTTCCGGTGATGTGGGCGCGAGACGCGTCGGCCGGCTTCTTGCGCACCCCGGAGGAGATACGCGCGGTGATCGAGGCTGCGGGCTTCCGCGTCCGCGCCTGGGAGGACGTCACGGCGGAGCTTGCCGGCCCGAGCACCGGCGCCGCCGTTCCCGCTCACAGCGTCGCGCGTCTCGTCATGGGGGACGCGCTCGACGACATCACGCGCGCCGGGCAGCGGAACCGCGACGAGCGCCGCATCGTGAACGTCCAGGCGGTCCTGGAGCGGCAGTAGGGGTCAGTCCGCGCCCTTGATCCGGCGCAGCGCCGGAAGCAGCTCGTCGCTGATCAGCCGCATGCTGGCCAGCGCATGGCTTACGGGCATGCCGCTCCAATGCGTGCGGAGGAAGAGAACATTCGCGCCCACCTCTTCCCAGCACGGGCGCAGCTGCTCGTAGCACTCCTCCGGGCTTCCGAACACGAACCGGTCGCGTAGCAGAGATTCGAACGGCTGCTGGAACGTCTCCCCGCCGGGCATCACGGCGTCCTGCCCCCACGACGCATAGACCCGGTACTTGCTGGCGAGATAGGGGCCGGCCATCTCCACCGCCGTCTTCGTGTCCCGGGCGCAGAAGATCTCCTTGAAGATCGGCAGGACCCGCGGGAACGGCTTGCCGACCCGCGCCAGCTCCGCGCGGTACAGCTCCATTTGGCGCCTGATCGTCGTCATGGTGGCGTGCGGATTGATGAACCACGTGTCACCCACCCGCGCCGCGCGCCGGACGGCGGCGTCGCTGTTGGCAGCGACCCAGATGGGCGGATGCGGACGCTGCACGGGACGACAGGTGAGCGTCACGTTCGAGAGCGTGCAGACGTCGTTGTCCACCGTGACCTTGTCCTCGGTCCACAGGCGCTTGACGACCTCCAGGCACTGTTCGAACCGTCGCGCGCGCTGGCCCCGCGGCACCTTGAAGGCATCGAACTCCACATCGCGATAGCCGAGCCCGATGCCGAACACGAAATTACCCCGCCAGATCACGTCGAGCGACGCCATGCACTCCGCGACTTCCACCGGGTTGTGGAGACCGAGCAGCAAGATCCCCGCGACACCCGTCATGTGCCCCGCCTCGGCGGCGAGGCGTGACAGAAACGGGACGAGCTGGAGCTGGCTCATTCCTTCGGTGAGGTAGTGCTGCCCGGTGGCGATCGCGTCCCAGCCGCGATCGCGCGCGAGCCGTGTCATGAGGTACTGGTCTTCCAAGGCCGAGACCATGTCGCTGCCCGGCGGATTCTGGTTCGTCAGGAAGATGCCGAGCTTCATGACCTTCCTCCATCTTCGAACGGGTAGAGTGGCTTCGGGCGCTTCCTGTAGGTGAAGAGCCGAAGATCGGAGCTGGTGCAGCCGTCGCCGTCACACATCACGATGTGCCGGGCAATCGGCTCGAAGCCGGCTCGAAAATGCTGGCGCGACTTGATCAGCACGTACTTCTTCCGCCGCGGATCGATACCGCAGTGCGTGAACACTCCCAAGTCGAACGGCTCGCTGCGCCGCTCCGAGATCACGATCTGCATCGCCCCGGTGTCGAGCACCGCCGTGCGGCCCATGCGGACGCGTGTGCCGGTGGCCATCGGCCCGGTGACGGTGAATTCGCCGTCCGTGATGCGCGTGACCTTGCCGGTAACAGGGAGCGGCCTGCCCGGGAGATTGATCTGGGGCATGTCGATCTTCCCGCCCAGCTCGAGCGTCACCCCGGCCGCGGTCCCGGCCGCCAGGATGCGCCCGACGCTCACGGGATCGCAGATCGGCCCCGCGACGACGTCGTCGAGGCCTTGCCGCATGGCCTCCTCGATCACGCTCATCACGTCCTGCGTCCCGCCGGATGCGGTGTTGTCTCCGTGGTCCACCAGGACGATCGGCCCTCGGCCGAGCGTCCTGGCATGCGCGATCTGGGCGGCGAGCGGCGCGCCCGTGTAGAGAAACGCCGCGCGACGGTCCCAGGCCATGCCCAGCAGCCGGTCCAGGAGGACGCGGCCCTCGTCGCCGCGCCGGTCGCAGACGATCACCGCCGACAAAGAAGTGTGCGGGATATCGGCGTGCGGGAAGCCGCCGAAGACGGATGCGTTGAGCACCGCCCCGCTCGTCTCTGCCTCAATGCCGACGTCCATGATGTCCTTCATGGGCTGGCGGGACGGCGCGTGGACCAGCGTGCTGGTCATCATCGGGCGCGATCCCCAGACCATTCCCGGCTCGACCTCGCCGTTGAGCGCGCGGACGAGCGTGCGCGCGGCGCGCCGGCCCGTCTCTCCCATGTCCACGTGCGGATAGGTGCGATAGCCGGCGACGACCGTGGCGTTCTCGATCATCGCCGCCGTCATGTGCGAGTGGAAGTCGAGCCCGACGGCGATCGGCAGCCCGGGCGCCACGGCGCGGATGCGCCGCAGCAGCTCGCCTTCGCCATCGTCCAGGTGCTCGGCCACCATCGCGCCGTGGAGGGCGAGGAACGCCGCGTCGCACCCGTTCCCGATCGCGGCCACGATGGCGTCGCACATGTCCTCGTAGGCCGCCTTCTCGACGTATCCCGACGGGTGCGCGCCCGCGGCGAGCGGGACGATGATCTCCGCGTCGGCCTCCTTTGCAACGTCGAGGAAGCCGCCGAGCTGGGTGTTGGTGTCCCTGAACTCCTCGATGGCCGCCTGGCCGGAGAGCGGCCGGAACGACGCGAGCGGCGTCGGCACCGGCGAGAAGGTGTTGGTCTCGTGCATCATCATCGCGACCACGATCTTGCGGCGGGCGTTCATCGTCTGCGGGATGCGATCGGCCGGCGGAGCGCGCGGAAAGCTTTAATGGAAGAAAACGCCGGCGTCGATGTTCAGCGTCTGGCCGGTGACGCTGTCCGATTTGCAGAATGTGAGCACCTGATCGGCCACGTCCTCGACGCTCGCCGCGCGCTTGAGGATGGCGCGCTGCCGCGCCCCTTCGGCCTGCTCGGGCCGGAGCCGCGAGGTCATCCGCGTCCCCTCCATGAGGCCGGGGGCGACGCAGTTCACGCTCACCTGCGGCGCCAGCGCCACCGCGAGGCACCGGGTCAGGTGAATCAACCCTGCCTTGCTCGTCGCGTACGCGATGCTGCTCCCGCCCGGGTTCAACCCCGCCACCGAGGCGATGTTCACGATGCGGCCTGAGCCGCTCGCCTTGAGATGCGGCGCGGCCGCCCGCGCCAGCAGGTACGGCCCGCGCAGGTTGGTGGCGAAGAGGCGGTCCCAGACGGCGGCGTCGAGGGCCTCGAGGTCCGGGAACGGAATGCTGATGTTCCACGCCGCGTTGTTGACGAGGATGTCGATCTTGCCGAAGTGTCCCTTCACCACCTCCACCGCGGGGGCAATGGCCTCGGCCTTCGTCTGGTCGAGCGCGACGCTCCACGCCCGCCGCCCGAGGGCTTCGACGACCCCGCACGTCTCGCGCGCCGCATCCTTGCGCTCGAGATAGGTGATGGCGATGTCAGCACCTGCCCCGGCAAGGGCACGGGCGATCGCCGTCCCGAGAAGACCGGTGCCGCCGGCAACGAGCGCTACGCGATCCTTGAGATCCATGGTTAACGCAGCATGGGGTTAGCGCAGCACCGCGTCGGCGATCTTCGTGAGCTCCGTCGCCATCTCCGCTTCCGTCTTGACCGTCGGCGGCCGCACAAGGACGCGGTTCGCTCCCGCGTCGTGGAGCCGCCTGATCAGGTCGCGGTCGGCGGGCTGCCCGTGAACCGTGATGGTGATGGCCGAGGGATCGCGGCCCGCGTCCTCGGCGAGCCGGTCGAGGGTCGCGCGGCTCTCGCGGAGCTGGTCCGGCGTGACGCGATTGGGGAGCCAGCCGTCGCCCCAGGCGACGACGCGCTCGAGCACCTTCGGAGCACTTCCGCCGAGGAGCACCGGCGGGTGCGGCTTCTGCATCGGCTTCGGATAGGAGCGGACCGGCGGGAAGTTGTAGTACTTGCCGTGGAACTCGGCCTCGGTCTTCGTCCACAGCTCCTTCATGGCCAGGATCGACTCCCGCGTCTGCGTCCAGCGGTGGTCGAAATCGCCGCCCATGAGCTCCGTCTCCTCACGGAGCCACCCCGCGCCGATGCCGAAGAGGAAGCGCCCGCCGCTGAAGAGATCGAGCGTCGACACCTCCTTGGCCAGCAGCAGCGGATTCCGTTCGGGCACCAGCACGATCCCGGTCCCGAGCTTGATGCGGCTCGTCGTGCCCGAAGCGCGCGCGAGCGCCACGAACGGGTCGATGAAGTGCGAGTAGGTCTCGGGGATCACGCCGTCCTCGGAGCCCGGGAAGCGGCTCTTCGTCTGCACCGGGATGAACGGGTGCTCGGCGCAGAAGAACGATTCGAAGCCGAGCTCCTCGGCCTTCCGGGCCATGAAGCCGACGTCGACCAGGTATGCAGGCAGGGGTACCGAGATGCCGACATTCATTGTGAGGCCTCCTTGACCGGCCGGCGGTCAGGCAAAGAGGATACCTCAGCTTGACGGCGGCGGGCGGATTGCCTTTCGGCCCACGCGTCGGTACTCTGCTGCCACGCGTCTGTACTCTGCTGAGCGAACCTGACCCTCTGACGGAGGCAACTCCCTATGCCCGCCAACCGTGCCGTCGTCGTCGATCCTGAAGCGCCGGGCCGGCTCGTCATCCAGCCGGTCGCCGAGCCCGTCACCGACCGCGGCGAAGCGCTGGTGCGCGTTCGCGCGATCTCACTGAACCGCGGCGAAGTCAGGCGATCCGGCATGGCCCCCGCCGGCTGGCGGCCGGGCTGGGACCTGGCCGGCCTGGTCGAGCGCGCCGCCGCGGACGGCTCGGGCCCGCGCGCCGGGACGCGGGTGGTTGGGTTCCTGCCCGAAGGAGCGTGGGCGGAGCGGGTGGCGGTGCCGACGCACGCCCTCGCCGAGCTGCCCGACAAGGTCACCTTCTCCCAGGCCGCGACCTTCCCCGTGGCCGGGCTGACCGCGCTCCATGGGCTCGGCAAGGGCGGGCTGCTGCTCGGTCGCCGCGTGCTCGTCACCGGTGCCACGGGCGGTGTCGGCGACTTCGCGGTGCAGCTCGCGCGGCTCGCCGGCGCTCACGTGACGGCAAGCGCCCGGCGCGCCGATCAGGTCCCCGCGCTGCGCCAGCTCGGCGCTCACGAGGTGGTGGTGGGCGAAGACATTCCGCCCTCGCCCAAGTACGACCTCGTCATCGAGTCCGTGGGCGGGCGCACCCTCGGCACGGCGCTGGCCGCACTCGAGCGCGGCGGCGTCTGCGTCACGCTCGGAGTCTCGGCATCCGCCGAGGTCACGTTCGACACGCGCACGTTCTTCGCCACCGGGCGCGCCACGCTGTACGGCTTCTATCTCTTCACCGAGCTCGGCAGCGAGCCGGCCTCGGTGGGCCTTCGCCGGCTCGCCGACCTCGTGGCGGCGGGACAGCTCACGCCCCACATCAGCCTGGAGCGGCCGTGGGCGGAGATCAGCCAGGTCGCGCAGGACCTGATGGCCCGGCGCTTCCCCGGCAAGGCCGTGCTGACCATCGAGTAGGCAAGAGCCCGACCGCTCCTTGCCCGCTTCCACGCAGACGGCCAGGCTGTCGACGTTCGCTGCCCTGAAGGAGCGGAACTACTGCCTCTACTGGTTCGGGCTCGTCTTCTACGTCCTCGGGCACCGCGCGGAATACATGACCTTCGCCTGGATGACCTGGGAGGTCAGCCGGGATCCGATGTCCTTGGCCTATCTCGGCCTGGCGCAGGGAGTGCCCCTGGTCCTCTTCCAGCTCTTCGGCGGCGTCCTCGCCGACCGCATGAATCGCCTGCGGCTCCTGGTCGCCACGCAGACCCTGATCGCTCTGACACTGTCCGCCGCGTTCGCCCTGACGCTCTTCGGGCTGGCCCGCATCGAGCATCTGCTGGTGCTGGCCGCGTTGAGCAACGCCTTCCGGGCATTCGACGAGCCGAGCCGCATGGCGCTCATTCCCCAGCTGATCGAGCGCGAGCGTCTCTCGAACGCGATCGCGCTCGGCTCGATCCCCTGGCAGGCCGGGCGCATGATCGGCCCGTCCATCACCGGCATCCTGATCGCAGCATTCGGCGGGGCGGTCGGGTTCGGCATGGCGGCGGCCGCCTCGTGCATCGCGCTCTTCCTGTACAGCCGCCTCCGGGTGCGCGGGGACGCGCGGGCTCACGACGGCCGGCACGTGCTCCAGCAGTTCGCCGAAGGCATGAGCTTCGTGGGGCACAACTTCGTGTTCGCGAGCCTGATCGCCCTGGCTCTCTTCAACAGCCTCTTCGCCATGTCCTACCTGACGCTGCTGCCGATCTACGCCGACTCGTACTTCAATACCGGCCCGACCGGGTACGGACTGCTGAACGCCGCGCACGGCACCGGCGCGCTGTTCGGCAGCCTCACCGTGGCGACGATCGCTCATCTCACCCTTCGCCGAGGCACGGCGCTCCTGGTCACGGCGACGGCCTTGGGCGGCCTCTTGATCGTGTTCTCGAGATCCCAGGCGATGTGGCCGGCTCTGTCCGTGTTGGTGCTCGTCGGCTTCTGCAACACCTTCTACCTGATGCACGTCAACACCTACCTCCAGCAGCACGTGCCCGATCACCTTCGCGGCCGGGTGATGAGCCTGTATTCCCTCTGCTGGAACCTGCTGCCCTTGGGCGGCCTTCTGGCCGGCGCGATGGCCGCCGCCGTGGACGCGCGCTTCGCCGTGATGTTCGGCGGCGCCATGGTGGCCGCGAACGCGCTCCTGCTGCTCACGTCCAGGCGCCTGCGGGCGATCACCTAGGAGACGGCATGAAGCGCAGCGAGCACCGGATCCTGACCACCCACGTCGGCAGTCTTCCGCGTCCGCCGGCGCTTCGGGACCTCCTCGTGCGCCTGGACCGCGGCGAGGTCGTCGACGGCGCCGCCCTCGCCCGCGAGGCCGAGGCCGCCGTACGCCACGTGGTGAAGAAACAGCTCGAGGCGGGCATCGACGTCGGCAACGACGGCGAGCAGCCGCGCGTCGGCTTTTCGACGTACCCGGCCAAGCGGATGCGCGGCTTCGGCGGCGAGAGCAAGCGGCGCTTGTCGCGGGATCTCGCCGAGCACCCGGACTACGCCTCCCGCCTGTCTCGCCAGCGGGCCGGCGCCGCTCGCATCGCCGACGCGCCCCAAGCGGTGGCCGAGGTCGCCTACACCGACCTCAGCGAGGCCGTGGCCGAGTGCGAGCTGTTCCAGCGCTGTGCGGGCGCCGAGCGGACCGCGTTCGCCGAGCCATTCATGACGGCGGCCTCCCCGGGCGTCATCGCCACCATCATGCTCGACGCCTACTACGGCTCACACGAGCGCTACGTGCGGGCGCTCGCCCGCGAGATGCGCAAGGAATACGAGCTGATCGTGAGTCGCGGGTTCGTGCTCCAGCTCGATTGCCCGGACCTCGCCATGGAGCGCGCCTGCTTCTTCCAGGACGAGCCCCTCGACCGCTTCCTTGACGCCGTCGCGCTCCACGTCGACGCCATCAACGAGGCGGTGGCGGCCATCCCGAAAGACCGCGTGCGCCTGCACCTCTGCTGGGGCAACTACGACGGGCCCCACACCCACGACGTGCCCCTGGAGCCGCTCCTGCCGGTCATCTATCGCGCGCGGGTCGGCGCGCTCTCCCTGCCGCTCGCGAGCCCGCGGCACCAGCACGAGCTGAAAGCGTTCCGCCGCCATCCGCTCCCCGACGCGATGCTGTTCCTGCCCGGCGTCATCGACTCCACGACCAACGTCGTGGAGCACCCCGAGGTCGTCGCCGACCGGATCGTGGCGGCCGCGGAGGCCGTGGGCGACCGGACGCGCGTCCTCGCAAGCGTCGACTGCGGCTTCGGCACCTTCGCCGGCTCCCAGCTCGTCGAGGAGAGCGTGGTGTGGACCAAACTCCGTAGTCTTCGGGAAGGCGCGGACCTTGCCACGAAGCGTTTGTGGGGGGTGAGCTGGTCTTCGTGGCGGCCGCCGAGCCGCCGAGTTACGACACGGTCTGGCTCAGCGAATAGCGAGAACGTATCGGCTCGGAGACGTTGACGGTCCTCTGGTGTTCCGCTACCCTAACGCCCATGGCCTCGGTGATCGAGCCGCATGTGAAGACCCGTCGCTTGCGGCGGGTGGAGTACGACCGGCTCGTAGACCTTGGCATGTTCGTCGGCGAGCGCCTCGAGCTCCTGGACGGGCTGCTCGTGGTCCGGGAGCCCCAGGGCAGCCCGCATGCCGCGATCGTCGCCCACATCGGTCAGACGCTCGCGACGGCCTTCGGCCCCGGGTGGCACCCGCGCCTGCATTCGCCGCTGGCTCTCGATAACGAATCGGAGCCCGAGCCCGACTTGGCCGTCGTGGCCGGCGGGCCTCGCGACTACGTGAGCGCGCACCCCTCGGCAGCCGCCCTCGTCGTCGAGGTCGCCGATTCGAGCTTGAGGCTCGACCGCCGCCTCAAGGGCGGCCTGTACGCCCGCGCCGGCCTACAGGATTACTGGATTGTGAATCTCGCCGAAGGTGTGCTCGAGGTGCATCGGGAGCCGCAGCCGGAGGCGGATGCCCCGTACGGCTGGGTCTATCGGTCGGTCGAAATCCTTCGGCCGCCCGCGATCGTGGCACCGCTGGCCGCGCCCGGCACGCGGATTCCCGTAGCCGACCTCCTCCCCTGAGCGGAAAGAGGTTCGAGGGAGGACTCCATGCTGCGTGACTGTCCGAACGGTAACTATCGTTTCCTGCCTGGGATCAGCGCCTTCTCGTCCGGCACGGTCGCCATGCCGGGCCACGAGATTGTGCACGTGACCCTCGCGGCGCCCATCCCCTGGCGCGAGGGCTTCACGCGGATCGAGCGCCACCTGAACCAGCAGCAGCGACCAAGGACGGCACTCTGCGGGATCGAGCTCAGGAGCCCGGCCGCGTTCACCTTCGAGGGGTTCGCCAAGTTCAACGAGGGCTACCGGGCCCTGCTCGCCGACTGGAGCATCCTCGTGGGCGAGGACAACCCCATTCCGCGAACCAACGTGGCGCCGGTCGTCGCGGCGCCGGCCGAGCCTTCCCTCTATGCCTTCGCCTACACGACGCCCGGCGCGACGCCGTCGCCGACCTTCATCGTGGCCGGCGCGGGCGAGATGCGGGACCGCGCGCAGGGACCCGACGGCATTGTCCGCCACGGGGACACGTCGCCGGACGCCATGCGCGAGAAAGCGCGGTTCGTGATGGGCGTCATGCAGGACCGCCTGCTCGCGCTCGGCGGCGATTGGAGCCGCGTGACGACGATCGACGTCTACGCGGCCCAGCCCATCTACAGCTTCCTCCTCGACGAGATCCTCCGTCCGGCGGGCCCCGCCGCCATCCACGGCATCCGCTGGTTCCCGAGCCGCCCGCCCATCCAGGGGCTCGAGTTCGAGATGGACATGCGCGGCGTCGCCCGCGAGCTCGTGTGGTAACAACCCGGCTCACTCCACACTTCGCCGCCCAGATCGACGGCGTCGACATCACCCGGCCTCTGGAGGAGCGGGCCTGGAAGGAAGTCCGCGCCACTCTCGACGAGCACTCCGTCCTCATCTTTCGCGGACAGCCGCTCGACGACGACACGCAGACAGCCTTCAGCCGGCGCTTCGGCTCGCTCGAAGTCACCCGCAGCATCAACCCGGCGGCCGGGACACCCTTCGCCCGCCAGTCGAACCTCGACATCAAGACGGGCGAGGTCATCCCGCGCGACGACCGGCGGATGATCTACCAGCTCGCCAACATGCTCTGGCACAGCGACAGCTCCTTCAAAGAGGTCCCGTCGCTCTGCTCCCTGCTCTCCGCGCGGATTGTCCCTCCGGAGGGGGGCGCCACCGAGTTCGCCAGCACGCGCTGCGCCTACCCGTCCCTGCCGGACGGGCTGAAGCGGCAGGTCGCGACCGCCGTCGCCGTCCACGATTTCTCCTGGTCGCGCGACCAGATCCGGCCCGGCTTCTTCACCGAGAAGGAGCGCGCCGAGTATCCGCCGGTGCGCCACCCGCTCGTCCGGACGAATCCGGTGAACAGGCGCCGGGCCCTCTTCCTCGGCGCGCACGCCTCCCACATGGTGGGCATGCCGGTGGAGGATGGCCGCGCGCTCCTGAAAGTGCTGCTGGAGCACGTCACCCAGCCAGTATTCGTCTACCGGCACGAATGGCAGGAAGGCGACCTGGTCATCTGGGACAACCGTTGCGTCCTCCACCGCGCCACGCCCTTCGACACCACCCGCCACAAGCGCTTCATGCAGCGGACGACGGTCGGCGGGGATCCGGCGGAGTTCGCGCGCGCCAGCGGCTAGGACGTTGGGCGCCGCGGTCTCTTGACGCGGAGATATCGGTTGCCGCGCTCTACCTACCAGGCGAACTCGTGTTGCGGCTTGCCATCATCGGTCGCTCAGCCATGTAGCCGGTGTCTAACGTTTGACATGAGCGGACAGCCACCGGCTTGCCGGTGGCTGTCCGCTCGATGGAAAGGTTCGAGCGCAACACGCTCAATTGGCGACTCTCAGCACTCGATAGTGACAATGTGCGCCTGAATCTTGCCGTCGACAGGACCCGGCCCGAACCGCTGGGCGATAGCCTCCGCTGCGATGTCGGTGGCTTCGCCGAGCCGCGACTTGTCGCGCGCCTCGATCTCGTTACGCAGCGGTGTCCCTTGGCAGTACGCGATCGCAGGGATCTGGGGAGATGTTGCCTGACTGCGTGCCGCAACCGTACTGATATGGGGTGACGCAAGAAACCCGCCGTGTTTCAGATCTCGCTCAATGGTCGCGAGGTCGTAGTAACCATGGGGCGTGCGGGCCATGAAGCGCGGCGGGTCCTTAGGGAAGAGAGACTCGAGCGCCTTCGTCACAGTGTGAGCGAATTCGTTCTCCTCGATTCGGTCCCATACGTTGAACATGAAAACGCCTCCTGACCTGAGGACTCGCCGTGCCTCCGAAAACGCCTTCGACTTTTCGGGAAAGAACATGACTCCAAACTGGCACACCACGGCGTCAAACACTCCATCTTCGAAGGGCAGTTGCATAGCGTCTGCCGGACGCCACTCCACAGGGCGCTTGGTCCCGACCTCGGAAGCCAGGTCCAGCATCGACTGATTCAAATCCGTGGCGACAATGGAAACACTTTCCGGTAGCACGGATGCCAGATTGCGAGTTACAACACCCGTGCCGGCGGCAATTTCGAGTACGCGAGACACAGATCGCGAAGCTACCCGACCCACCAAGTCCGCAGCATACGGCTGGAAGATCAGCGGAACGAGATACGTTTCATAGAGCTTCGGAATTGAGCCGGTGAAGACCTTGTCGGTATCGGGACCGTTCACAGCGCTCTCCTTTGCTTCACTTCCACTGCGCTCTAACGACGCCATCGGGCGGCTAGCATGCACGCCATAGCGTAGCAACTTCGCTCCACGTGAGCAAACGCGCCTGGACAACGACACGGGCCCAAAGAACCGCATACCAAAGCGCGAAGAGTGCAAGCATCAACACCACCCAACGACCGGAGACGTAAGCAACCACGAGCCCTGCGACGGCAGCGCTGGCCCAGACGAGCGCGAGAAAGGCGGCGACGAGACGATTGATAGAGCTGAGCTTTGTACGCATTGGCGTATTGCTCGGGGCCTAACGTGAAATATCTGGAACCAGATAGTCTGGCGCACACCGCGAGGCTGGACAGGCTAACGCGCCGGAAAAGACACTGCGACTTCCTGTCAATCACTTTGTCCGACGGATGCTTGGCACCCGTTCGCTGCCACCGCCTCCACGGACTATGCAGACCCTGATAGTACCCATCGCCTCTTCCGACGTGCCGCGGCGAGTCTTCGATCCGAGACCCATGCGCCCAGTATCATTACCCTCGGCGGCCAAGCGCCGGCAAACGAGTCGGTAGTAGCCTCAGCCCCGCTTGAGCCTCGGCAGGAGGCGTGAGGCCGCCTCGTCCACCTGGGCGAGCTGGTCGCCGCCGGCGAACCGCAGGGAGATGTGGCGCGCGCCCGCGTCGATCCAGCGCTGGAGCCACTCGACGCAGCCTTCGAGCGGCCCGGCGTAGGAGGCCTGGCGGGCCATGATCACGCGCGCCGGCGCCCCGTAGTAGCCCTCGAGGAAGCCGTGCAGCCGTTGCTCGGCGGCGGCCGGGTTCGCGTCGAGCGCGATCGTGACGTACGCCGCGCCCGTCACGGCGTCGGGCGCGCGGCCCGCCGCGCGGGCGGCCGCCTGCACGCGGGGGAAGTGCTCGGCGAAGAAGTCCGCGCTGGGGCCCGTGGGGAACCACGCGTCGAACTTCGCGGCGTCGCGAAGCGCGCTGGGGCCGCTGCCGCCGATCCAGATGGGCGGCCCGCCCGGGCGGTGCGGCTTCGGCTCCATCGTGATGTTCTCCAGCGTGAAGTGCTTGCCGCTGAAGCTGACGCCGTCGCGGCTCCACAGCGCGCGACAGATCTCGAGCGTCTCGAGATACCGTCCCACCCGGCGGTCCCACGGCACGCCGGCGGCCGCAAACTCCTTGCGGATGGACGGCGAGTCGGCGGCGATGCCGACCCCGAGGATGACGCGCCCCTCGGCGATGCGGTCAAGCGTCGCCACGATCTGGGCGAGCACGACGGGGTTCCGCAGCGCAGGCAGGAGCACGCCCGTCCCCAGGCGCACCCGTCGCGTGCGCGCCGCGACGGCGGCCAGCAGGGTGAGCGGCTCGTGGCGCGGCCTGGAAATCAGCGAATCACCGATCCAGACAGAGTCGAAGCCCGCGGCCTCAGCGCGTTCCGCCATGGCCAGCATCGGAGCCGTCTCCGGGCGGCCGGACATCACGGCCTCGCGGGTGGGAAGCAGGACGCCGAACTCAACTGTCATGGCAGCACCTCCTGGACCAGATGTGTATCACATTCTGGACACGACGCACTGCCTTCCCAAGCGGTGTATCCAATTGTGGTCATAGGCAACCGGTGGTGATGCTTGTAAGCTCGCGAGAGGATGCTGTCGCCCCCACGACCTGAACCCCTCGAGAATCGCATTTTGTTTCTTCGGGGTCAGGCTGTGATGCTGAGCAGGGACCTTGCGGAGCTCTACAAGGTCACGGCCCGGGAACTGAATCAGCAGGTCAAGCGCAATCCGCGCCGCTTCCCGCGCGACTTCGTGTTTCAGCTGACGGACGAAGAGGCCGAAGAGATCCGGGTCCAGATTCCCGGACCGCAGGGGTCATGGCGCGGCAAGCTGCCTTACGCGTTCACGGAGCAAGGGGCCGGGATGCTTGCCGCCGTCCTGCGGAGCCCGACAGCGGCCACGGTCACGATCGAGATCCTCCGGGCCTTCGCCCGGCTGCGCGAGCCACATGAGCCGCCGGAGTCCACTCCACTCACCAGGCAAGCCTCCAATCTCTTCGCCGCCATTCGAGATGCCGTGCTCCTCTGTAGGGAGGACAAGGCATTCACCACCGAAGTCCCGTCCACGTACTTCCTCCAGGCTGGAACGAGCGGGCCGATCAAAATCGGCTCCACCAGAAATCTCGCCGTTCGAATTCGGACGCTCATGACCATGTCGCCAGTTCCGGTCAGGCTCCTAGGTGTGATGAAGGGCGATCACGAAGAGGCCTGCCACATGCGCTTGGGAGTCTTTCGCATCCACGGTGAATGGTTCACACCGGCAGAGCCCGTCCTGGAATTCATCCGCGCGAACGCGATCACGCCTCGCGGCGGCGGAAGGCGTAGCGCTGCCGATTCTGGCTCAAGCCAAGTCGCCGGCGAGACTCGGGCTTCTGGCGAGTCGCCCGTCTGACCGGCCTCGTTAGGCTTCTTTCCAGGCGCTCGCGCTGTCGAGCGTCGCGGTCGCCTCCTCGTCCAGCTTGAGGTCGATGCCGCCGAGGATCTCCTTGAGCTGGGCGACGGAGGTCGCGCTGGCGATAGGCGCCGTGATGCCGGGACGGTGGGCGAGCCAGGAGAGCGCAACCTGCGCCGGCGTGGCGCCGACCTTGCCGGCCACCTTGTCCACCGCGGCGAGGACGGCGAAGCCGCGATCGTTCATGTAGCCCTTCTGCACGTTGACGGCGCGGGCCGTCTTGGGCAGATCCGCGCCGGGGCGGTACTTGCCCGACAGGAACCCGCTCCCGAGCGAGGAGTACGAGATGACGCCCACGCCCTGCTCGAGACAGAGCGGCTCGAGCTCGCGCTCGTACTCGTCGCGGAACACGAGGTTGTACTTCGGCTGGATCGACTCGTACCGCACGTAGCCGCGCTTGTCGCTCTCCCAGAGCGCGCGCGTGAGCCGCCACGCGTGGTGGTTCGAGGCGCCGATATAGCGCACCTTGCCCTGGCGCACCAGGTCGTCGAAGGCGCGGAGCGTTTCCTCGAGCGGCGTGTCCTTATCGTCCCAGTGCGCCTGGTAGAGGTCGATGTAGTCGGTCTGCAGACGACGCAGCGAGGCCTCGACCCCTTCCATGATGTGCTGGCGCGAGAGGCCCGTGTCATTCGGCCCCGGCCCCATCGGCCCCATGACCTTGGTGCCGATGAGCACGGTGTGGCGATTCTTGCGCGCCGTCATCCATATCCCGAGCGCGGTCTCCGACTCGCCGCCCTTGTTGCCCGGCGCCCAGCGGGAGTAGACGTCGGCGGTATCGATGAAATTGCCGGCGGCCTCCACGTAGGCGTCGAGCACGGCCTCGGAGGCCTTCTGGTCCGTGGTCCATCCGAACGTGTTGCCGCCCAGGCAGAGGGCCGACACCCGCAGCCCCGTCCGGCCCAGCTTGCGCATCAGCATGGTGGTTCTCCTTTCGCAGGGAAAGAGCATAGGCTACTCCGTGCTCCGCGAGCAACTGCTTGACGGACCCGTGATCAGGTCGCAGTATCGCTTGGCATGAATCGAACGAGAGCGATCGCGCTGGCCGCGCTGTTCACCCTGGGCCCGTGGGGCGCGTCGGCGGCGCCGGCGGCGCCCGAGGGCCAGATGACGTGGGCGGTCCACGTCTCGCTCGCGCCAAGCTGGTTCGACCCGGCGGAGACGCAGGGCGTGATCGTGCCGTTCATGGTCCTCTACGCGCTCCACGATGCGCTCGTGAAGCCGATGCCGGGCCAGCCGATGGCGCCGAGCCTCGCCGAGTCCTGGACCACGTCGCGCGACGGCCTCGCCTACGAGTTCACGCTCCGCAAAGGCGTCACGTTCCACAACGGCGATCCCCTGACCGCCGAGGACGTGAAGTTCTCCTTCGAGCGCTACCGCGGCAGCTCGGCCAAGACGCTCCACGAGCGGGTGGCGCGCGTCGAAATCGTCGATGCCCTCAGGGTCCGCTTCGTCCTGAAGGCGCCCTGGCCCGATTTCCTGACCTTCTACGCCACGCCGGCCACCGGCGCCGCCTGGATCGTCCCGAAGCGCTACGTCGAGCGCGTGGGCGACGACGGCTTCAAGCGCGCGCCCGTCGGCGCCGGCCCGTACAAGCTCTTCTCCTTCTCGCCCGGAATCGAGCTGGTGCTGGAGGCCAACGAGAGCTACTGGCGAAGGGTGCCGTCGGTGAAGCGGCTGGTGTTCCGGGCCGTGCCGGACGAGAGCACGCGGCTCGCGATGCTCAAGCGGGGCGAGGCGGACGTCGCGTACTCGATCCGCGGCGCGCTCGCGCAGGAGTTGGCCCGAACTCCGGGGCTCACGCTCAAGCCCGTCGCGGGCACCTTCACCGAGTGGCTGACCCTCACCGAGCAGTGGAACGCGAAATCTCCCTGGCACGATCAGCGCGTGCGGCTGGCGGCCAGCCTCGCCATCAACCGCAAGGAGATCAACAACGCCGAGTACCTGGGCCACGGACGGCTCAGCGCCAGCATCATCCCGCGCGACTTCGCGTTCGCCTGGACGGCGCCGGCCTTCCCCTACGATCCCGAGCGGGCGCGGCGGCTCCTGGCGGAGGCAGGCTACCCGCGCGGCTTCGACGCAGCGGAGGTGGCCACGGACAACACGTACGCGCCCGTTGGCGAGGCGGTCGTGAACGACCTCCAGGCTGTCGGGATCCGCACGCGGCTCCGGGTGATGGAGCGCGCCGCCTACCTGAACACGGATGCTGAGAAGGCCTTCAAGCACATCGTGCGCGTGGGAAGCGCGGCCGCCGGCAACGCTGCCACGCGCATCGAGGCGTTCGTGATCTCGGGCGGCATCCGCTCCTACGGCGGCTATCCCGACATCGACGGGCTCTACCGGGAACAGGCGCGCGAGATGGATGCGAGGAAGCGTGAGGCGATCCTCCACCGGATCCAGCAGCTCGTGCACGAGAAGGTAATGTTCGCCCCCATCGTCGAGCCGGTCTTCCTGAACGGGCACGGCGCCCGCGTGGCCGAGCCGGGCTTGGGTCTCATCGTCGGCCACCTCTACTCGGCGCCGTACGAGGACCTGCGCCTGAAGAAGTAATCAGCCCTTCACTTCAAGGAGCGCGCCCAGCCCGCGGTGGAAGGTCGGCGCGCCGCCCGGCACCAGGCAGGTCTCGAGGATCTCAAAGATCTCCTCGCGCGTGGCGCCGAAGCGGATCGCGCGCTCCATGTGCGCCACGAGACCGGCCTTTTCGCCCCCGCGGAAAGCGAGGAGCGCGATGGCGACGAACTCACGGACTTTCGCCGAGACGTGCTTACCCTCACCCAAGCCCAGTTCGTAGATCCGATTGTAGGTCTCGACGAACTCCGGGTCCTGCCGCGCCGCGAACTCCCACTCCGGGTAGATGTAACCGCGCGCCTTCTTCATTCGCGCGATCAGCTCGTCCGACCGTTGCGCACTGCCCTTGTCGCTCGATGCCGCCTGGCTCATCGCGCTCCTCCATGTGAATCAGTGAAAGGTTTCACCGCCGTTCTGTTTCGGGATCGCCGTCGATCGACGAAGCGTCGTGCCCGTAGAGCCAGCCGAGCGCCGCAATCGTCCGGTCGCCCCTCGTGGCCAGCTCGGCGTCGCGCTCTTGCTGCTCGGGACCGTCGGGGAGGTGGAAGCGCGTCTTGTTGGCCCGAGACATCTCCTGCAAGCGTGCCGCCCGCGGCCGTCGCAGCGCCTCGTACCGCCACAAGGCGGAGGCGACGTCGGCCGCGCCGTCCTGGAGCAGACAGGCCGCCAGCGTCGCGCCATCCTCGATGGACTGCGCGGCGCCCTGCGCCATGATGGGCAGCATGGCGTGGCAGGCATCGCCGAGGAGCGTCACGCGGCCGACCGACCAGCGGTCGAGCGGGGCGCGGTCGAGGAGCGCCCAGATGAAGGTCTCATCCCCGGCGCCGATGATCGCGGTCACCAGAGGGTGCCAGCCCTTGAAGGCGGCCAGCGCGTCGGCCACCTCGCCGCGGTCGGTCCAGGACTCCCGGATCCAGGTCTCCCGCTCCATGATGGCCACGAAATTGACGAGGCGGCCGCCGGCCACGAAGTAGTGCACGAAGTGACCCCCGGGACCCATCCAATTGTTCGCCAGGACTTCGAGCTCGAGATGCCCGAGCCGATCCGCCGGGACGAGCCCACGATAGGCGATGCAGCCGGTGAAGCGCGGTTGCTCCGGGCCAAACAGCTCCCCCCGCACCGTGGAATGGATGCCGTCCGCACCGACGAGCATGCCGACCGCGACCCGCGCGCCGTGGGCGAACCGCAGCTCGACGCGGTCACCGTGGTCGGTGAAGCCGGCGAGCCGATGCCCGAGATGCAGCCGGTCTGGGGGCAGTGCGTCCGACAGCACCTTGAGGAGATCGTGGCGGTGGAAATGGTAGTAGGGCGCGCCGAAGGCAGCCTCCACCGCCTCGCCGAGCGGGGCGCGCTGCAAGGTGCGGCCATCGTCCCAGCGACGCTGGTGCACGGCCACCGGGCGCACGCCAGTTCGATCCAGCGCGGCACCCAGGCCCAAGCGGTGCAAGAGCCGCGAGGCGTTCGGACTGATCTGGATACCGGCGCCGACCTCCATGAGCGCCGACGCCTGCTCGAACACCTGCACGTCGAATCCCGCGCGCAGCAGGGCGAGCGCCGCCGCCAGCCCCCCGATGCCGCCGCCCACGACGGCGACGGATAGATCACCTCCGCTCATCTCCGGACCCTCCGCGAGCAGACGTGTATCATACTTCGCGGAAGGCCACCCATGATCCTCGTCGAGCACGCCGTCGTCCTCACGATGAACCCCGAGCGCCAGATTTTTCTGGACGGCTCCGTGCTGATCGACCGCGAGCGCATCGCCCAGGTCGGCCGCGCCGCCGACGTCCGGCCGCCGCACGCGCCGGAGCGCGTGATCGACGGGCGCGGCCATCTCGTGCTCCCGGGCTTCATCGACACCCACGTCCACCTCTCCGAGCACCTCTCGCGCGGCCTGATTCCCGACGAGGTGCCCGTGGACCGCTACGTCCCGGACTGGTACGTGCCGCTCTACGCCGCCATCACGCCGGAGGAAGAGGCGGCCGCCGCCCAGCTCGCGTGTCTCGAGATGCTACGCACGGGCACCACTACCTTCTGCGAGGCCGGCACGCTCTTCGACGTCCCGGCCGTGGCGCAGGCGGTGGACGCCGTGGGGCTTCGCGCCGTCCTCGGCCGCTGGACGTGGGACCTGGCCTCGGGCCCCGGCAGGCTGGCCCAGTCCACCGACGAAGCGTTGCGGCTCGCCGAGGCGACGATGTTGGACGTGAAGCGACGCGACAGCCCGCGAGTGAGCGCCTGGCCGCTTCTGATCGGCTTCGGCACCTGCTCCGAGGCGCTGATCCGCGGCGCTCACACGCTGGCCCAACGTCACGGGACAGGCTGGGGGATGATGCAGTTCGCGTCGCATCCGTCCCGCAAGACAGCGGACACGCTGCCGCTCGCGACGCTCGACGGCTGGGGAGTGCTCGGGCCGCGCACCAAGCTGGCGCACATGGTGCACGTGAGCGCCGACGACATCGCGCTCCTCGCCCGCCGCGACGTGAAGGTCTCGCACTGTCCCTCCGCCGCGCTCAAGCACGTCAAGGGGCTCGCCGCTCACGGCCGCTTCGCCGAGATGTTGGATGCCGGCGTGAGCGTCTCGCTCGGCGGCGACAGCGCCAACGGCTCGAACCACTTCGACATGCTGCGGCTCATGTACCTGGCCGCGCTCGTCGCCAAGGACGCGCGGCTCGATCCCAGGGTGATGCCGCCCGAGCGCGTGCTCGAGATGGCGACGCTCCACGGGGCGCGCGCCCTCGGGTTCGAGGACGAGATCGGCTCGCTCGAGCCGGGCAAGCGCGCCGATATGGTGATCTTCGACCTGGACCTGCCGGAGTGGCGCCCGCTGCTCGACCCCGTGAACACGCTCGTCTACAGCGCGAGCGCCGCCAGCGTGCGGACGGTGGTCGTGGACGGGCGCGTCCTGCTGGACGACCGTCGCGTGACCACGGTGGACGAGCGCGAGGCCCTCACCCGCGCAGAGCGGCTATCGGGCCCGTACCTGGCGCGCGCGGGACTCGCCGCGCGGCCGAAGTGGCCGGTGATCACCTAACCGTTCATGTTGCGGGGCAGTGTATTCGATCAGACTCCTTGACTCCACCGCGACCCGCGGCGCATGACCGCGGCGTGATCGCCCAGTGTGGCCGACTGTGGCAGGGCTGGTGGCAAGCGTCTCAAGGTAGTGGTTTCTACCTCAGGAAGACTGATAATAGCCTCGATGTGGTCTATCCTCCGGTCCTCAACTGACAACCCTCGAACACTGTGCGGGATAATCACGTGAGCAGTCTTCCAGCCGAACGTCAACTAAGAAAGGGTCTGGGGGCGTTCTACTCACCGCGGTCCCTCGTGAGACCGATGGTAGCTTGGGCGGTGACCACGCCTACGACCTCGGTCCTGGATCCCTCTTGCGGCGACGGCGTCTTCGTCGAGCTCGCCGCTGAGCGCCTCCGGGAGCTCGGGGCGAGCGCCGAGGGGGCCGCCAGGCAAATCCACGCCATCGACCTCAATCCTCAGGCAGCTCGCCTGACCGCTGAGACATTGAGTCGAATGCTCGGGGTGCCCCTCGAGGTACGTGCCGAGAGTTTCTTTTCGTTGGAGCCACCGGGTGCGCTCTTCAGCACTCAGGCTCCTGTCGATACGGTGATCGGGAATCCCCCCTATATCCGTTATCAGGAGTTCACGGGCCTCTCCCGCGGAGAAGCTCTCGCCCGTGCCACGGGCGCCGGGGTGACGCTGACGCGCCTGGCCTCCTCCTGGGCTCATTTCGTCGCCCATGCGGTGACGTTCATAAAACCGAAGGGCCGTTTGGCACTCATCCTTCCGGCAGAGCTCGTCCACGCGGCCTACGCCGCGCCGTTGCGTCGCTTCCTACGTGAATCGTTCGCGGATGTCACAGTACTCTCGTTCAGACGGGCCGTCTTCCCGGGCGCTCAGGAGAATGTCATCATCCTCCTAGCCAGTGGGAAGGGAGATTCGCATCAACGCTTGGGGCTCGTCGAGGTGGACTCTAGTCGGGACCTTGATTACCTCGCCGAAGTCCTAAAGCGCGCCGAGATCTTCCAGAATGGCAGCGAGCCGACGAAGTGGGTGCCCGGCCACACAGGGAACAGAAGTGCGCTATGCCTCATCCGCCTGCAGCAGGACGGGCTGTTCCATCCGCTCTGCCAAATCGGCAAGGCAAGCATCGGCTTCGTCAGCGGCGCCAATGAGTTCTTCGTACTGACGCCGAAGGACGCGGCCGCGCTGAGACTTCCGAAGAGGTCTCTCCGTTCTGCGCTTGTCCGTGCCCGCCAGATCCCGAGCTTCGAAATCACCCAAAGGGACATCGCTGCAATGCAGAAAGAGGACCAACGCTGCTTACTTTGGCTCCCCCAGCGATCACTCACGAGGGCCGAGGCGGCTTACGTGAAGAAGGGGGAAGCGGAGGGAATCGACAAACGATACAAGTGTCGAGTCAGGACTCCGTGGTACATGGTTCCCGGGGTCGTCGTCCCGGAGGCCTTCCTGACCTACATGAGTGACACTGTCCCAAGGCTCTGCCTCAATGGCGCCGAGACTGCTACAGCCAACACTCTCCTAACTGTGCGACTCCCCCATGTCCCAGTTAGCCTGCGAAAAGCCTTCGTTATAGCATTTTACAACTCGGCAACGATGCTCTCCTGTGAAAGGACGGGCAGAAGTTACGGGGGTGGGGTGCTGAAGCTGGAGCCACGCGAGGCCGACCAAGTGCTCGTTCCTTCCGTAGCCCTGGTGCGAAAGCATCGGCGGGAACTCCTGGCCCTGGCCCCTCGTCTGCACGAGGTTCTCCTCCACGGCCCAGCAGCGCAGATCGGTGAGGTCCTATCGGCCGTGGATCAGGTGCTGTTGGTATCAAGCGACGTGGATGCTCAAGACCTCTCCGAGGAGAGGGCAGCACTCGCGGCACGGCGTCAACTGAGAGCGAGTTCGGAGTCTCTCGTGCAGGAGATGCTGGCCTTCTACGGCTGAAAGGGAACGATGCCCCGGAAGACAAGCCCCCGCGTGGCGACGAGCCCGGGCTGCGTCCCGCTCCTAGAGATGTACCGGGCGGCAGAAAAGAAGAAGCCCTCTCGATGGCCCCAGGTCGAGAGAGAGTTCCTCCAAGCTATGTGGAAGTTCGATCGAAAGTTCGCCAACGGCGAGGCCAATCAGGGTGACAACCAGAATGGCAAGGGCGACTTCTTTACCGACCTTATGGCTCTGCTGTTGGAGAACTGCTCAGGGAAGTCCCTCTACGGGCGCGGAAGCGTGTCGGGCCTGATCTTCCCGATTCACGCGCTCGACGCGTCATATCCGGAAACGGGTACGGTCGAGGTGCTGATAGAGACGAAGGTGGCCGGGGCACCGAAGACGCTCCGGACTCCTTCCCAGAAGAATCCTCGCGGACGGATGGGAAGCGCAGACCTCGATAAGCGTATCAAGGAAGCGGGGCTGAAGACCATCGATCTGAAGGCGGAGTGGGCGCGTGGTGCGGGTAAGGGCGGAGGCCCTACGAATGATCTGATCACCTGGCTGCGGCAGAGCAAGCCGATGAGTGTCCTGTTCATGGCGATCCGCGTGGTAGACGGGAACGACCTCGAAAGGACAATCCACTTCGCAAACGCCGCGGCACAGATGATGGATGCAGTCGGCCTAGTCGCCTACGAGCCCAATCCTGAAGGCGATGGCTATCGCGTTATGAAAAGCCCGCCCCACCTAGAACTTGATCGAGTTCTCAGTCGGGTGTGTACGGCGCTGAGAAACCTACCGTAGCGGTCGACGTCCCCGAGGTGATTCGGTAGGATCAACTGCGCTGTCTTGCCCTGAGCCCGCCGGTGATCAAGCCGTAGCGCTGCCCGTCAGCCAATCCAAGATGCGCGGGTTCTCGTCGCGCGGATAGGTATGCGAGAGGTCCTCGATCTCGCGGTACACGAGCCGGGCGCCCGCGGCCATCAGGGCCTGGCGGGCGAGGCGGGCCGTGTGGACGGGGAACATCCAGTCGAGCGCGCCGTGAACGAGGTAGACCGGCATGCCGCTCGCCCGCGCGAGGTTGCCGTTGGCGAGCAGCATGGGATGGAGCACGCCGCAGAGCGGGGCCAGGTGTGTGAAGGGCATCTCCTCGCGGAGGCCGCAGAGGAGCGCGTAGGTCGCGCCGTCAGACATCCCGGTCAGCAGCACCCGCGTCCGATCGACCGGGTAGCGCGCGGCGACGGACTCCACCATCTCTCGCAGAGGCTCGGCGTCCACATCGTCGCCGCCCATGATCGACCACGTGCGATCGCGCGACGTGGGCGAGAGCACGAGCACCTCGCGCGAGCGGGCCTCCCTGAGCCAGGCCCACAGGTAGTCGCGGCCGTGACCGTGCCCTCCGTGAAGCGCCACAACCAGAGGCATAAGCCTCTGTCCGTCCGACTGCTCGGGGACGTAGAGAGAGAACCCGCCCCTGTCATCGCGCCCGTTCGAAGCGTGGAGCACGCCCACCTGCCTGTCGTCATCGCGGAGCGCCGCGGCCCGCAGGCTCGCAATGAGCGCGTCGTCGTCGCGCCGCGCTGGCTCGAGAAACCAGCGGCTGAGCGGATCGAACACGGGCGCCAGCGAGTAGAGGGTCTCCTGGACTCGGGCGAAGCGGCGCAGCGCGCGGTAGAGACCCATCGGCTCGCCGGGCGGCTGGGCCGCCTCGACGAATATTGCAACGAGCTCGAGGGTCTGCCGCGCCGCCTCGACGAGCGGATCCCGCATGAACCGGAGCTCGTCCGGGCACGCGAGCTCCTCGACGGCGCTGAGCGGCCCGGCGATGGCATCAGCGCAGGGAGCCAGCTCCTCGGCGAGCCGGGGCGCGAGAGGCGGATAGAGGTGCCGCTGCACCCAACCGACCCGCTCGAGCGTGACGAGGAGCGGCGGCAGGAGCCCGCCGAGCGCGTCGATCATGTCAGGCGGCGTCCGGGCCCCTCAGCGCGCGCGGCGGCCGAGGGCGGAGAGCACCGCCCGCAGCGACGCCGTGATGATGTTCGGGTGCGTGCCCACGCCCCAGCGAAGGTTTCCCTCGCCGTCCACCGTCTCGACGTAGGCGACCGCGCCCGCGTCGGCGCCCTGCCCAAGGGCGTGCTCGGCGTAGTCCACGACGTCCAGCTCGACACCGAGCCCGCTCCGCAGCGCGTCCACGAAGGCGGCGATGGGGCCGTTGCCCGCTCCGCTGACCGTGCGCACGGCGCCGTCCACGACGACCTGCGCCGCGATGCGGGCGCCGTCGCTGCCGGCCACCGACGACAGCTCGTGGCTCTTCAGCGCGTAGCGCGCAGGCTCGGGCAGGTACTCGCGCTGGAACGCCTCCCACATGGCCGAGGGGCTGATCTCCGTGCCCGTGTCCTCGGTGATCGCCTGGATCGTCTTGGAGAACTCGATCTGCAGGCGGCGGGGCAGGTCGAAGCCGTGCTCGGCCTTCATGATGAAGGCGACGCCGCCCTTGCCCGACTGGCTGTTGACGCGGATGACGGCCTCGTACGTGCGGCCCACGTGCTTTGGGTCAATGGGCAGGTACGGGACTTCCCAGATCTTGTAATCCGGCGGCAGGGCTTCCATCCCCTTCTTGATGGCGTCCTGGTGCGAGCCCGAGAACGCCGTGTAGACGAGGTCGCCCCCGTAGGGATGACGGGAATGGACGGGCAGGCGGTTACAGTACTCGGCGACCCGGCGCACGGCGTCGATGTCGGAGATGTCGAGCTCGGGGTCCACACCTTGCGCGAACAGGTTCATGGCGAGCGTGACGATGTCCACGTTGCCGGTGCGCTCGCCGTTGCCGAAGAGCGTGCCTTCCACGCGGTCGGCTCCCGCCATCACGCCGAGCTCGGCGGCCGCCACCGCGCAGCCCCGGTCGTTATGGGGGTGGAGCGAGAGGACAACGCGGTCGCGGCGGGAGATGTGCCGGAGGAACCACTCGATGGTGTCGGCGTAGAGGTTCGGCGTGTACATCTCCACCGTCGCGGGAAGGTTCAAGACGATCTTCCTGTCGGACTTCGGCTCGATGACGTCCATCACCGCCTCGCAGATCTCGACGGCGAACTCCACCTCGGTGCCCGTGTAGCTCTCGGGCGAGTACTCGTAGAGGACCTCGGTGCCCGAGAGCGTCTCCTCGAACTTCTTGCAGAGCTTCGCCGCGTTGACGGCGATGGCGACGATCCCCGGCTTGTCGAGGCCGAACACCACGCGCCGCTGCAGGCTGGAGGTCGAGTTGTAGAAGTGCACGATGGCCCGCCGGGCGTCCTGCAGGCACTCGTACGTGCGCTCGATCAGCTCGGGGCGGCACTGCACCAGCACCTGGATGATGACGTCGTCCGGGACCAGGTCCTCCTCGATCAGGAGGCGCACGAAGTCGTAGTCGGGCTGGGAGGCCGACGGGAAGCCGACTTCGATCTCCTTGAAGCCCATCCGGACGAGGGTCTCGAACATGCGCCGCTTGCGCTCGGGATCCATCGGGTCGATCAGGGCCTGGTTGCCGTCGCGCAGGTCGACGGAGCACCAGCGGGGCGCCTTCACGAGCTTCCTGTCCGGCCAGGTGCGGTCACGCAGATCGAGCGGCACGAAGGGCTGGTACTTGTCGAAGGCCATCCGCTTCGGCGTCACAGATTTTGGCGGCATGTCGCTCCTCACGCAGGCTCGGTCACGAGCCGGAAATAAAAAACCTCCTAGCGACATTGTCGCAGGAGGCTCGGCGAACGCGGAATTCCGCGCTCGCCGCTACATAAGCAGGAGACCCAGGAAAGACGTCATAACGGGGCCAATCGTGCCAGAGAGCCACCCCCGTGTCAACTCTCCCGGGATCGCGTAGAATGCCCCAGGCCCCGCCCATGATCGGCGCGGGCAAAAGGAGACCCAAAAGCCATGGCTGACGTGCTGACGGTGGTCGCGAAGGTTCGGGCGGCGAAGGGCAAGGGCGACGCGCTGGCCGCTCTCTTAAAGGAGCAGGCGGCGGCGGTACGGAAGGCGGAGCCGGGGTGCCTGGTCTACCGCCCGCACCGGTCCAAGAAGGACCCCGACCTTTTCCTCTTCTACGAGCAGTACAAGGACGATGCCGCGTTCGATCTCCACCGCAAGGGGACGCACCTGGCCGCCTTTCGCGAGCGCCGCGAGAAGGAAGGCCTGACCGAGGGCGCCGTGGAGGTCGAGTTCTACCTCTCGCTCACCGACTGATCCAATCGGCGGTAAGATCGCTCCCCATGTCGATCCGGATCGTGATGGCGCCCGTCTCGCTTGACGAGCTGCGGAGCATGGCCGCTGAGCAATTCGGGGACTTCGTCAAGGCGGTGGTGGACGTACGGCGCGGCATCATGGCCATCGGCGGAGAGCTTCACGCCGACGAGGAAGCCTTGCTGCTCGAGGACGGGGCACGGCAGGCGGACCTGTGGGGCATCAACCTCTATCCCGGCCGCGCGCCTGGAGAGCTGATCGAGTTCGACTCCATGATCAACGTCCGGCCGTCTCAGAGCAACCGATCCCGCGGAGTCGAAGACCCGTCGGTGCGGCGACAGATCGAAGGCGTCGTCGGAAGACTCATCGCACCGTGACGGAGATCATTCGTCAGCACCGGGATCTGGCGGCCGGGCGTTGGGGGCAGCTCTCGCTGGCCGAGCAGCTCGCCAACGTGGGCAGCGAGGTTGGGCGGATGCTGCGCTGGCAAGAGCGCGACCCGCGGCTGGCGACCGGTGCGTTCGATCGCGCGCTCGAGCTGCTGGACCTCACCCTCGCCGATCCGCGCTGGCGCGCCCGGCTGCGCGAGATCGCCCGGGCGCGAGAGCTGCTCTGCGACGCCGCGGCCGGCGGGGGCTCGTACGGCTCGACGCTCGAGGGACTGGACCGCTATTTCCTCGCCTTCGCGGTGTCGGCGAGAAAATCCCGGTAACACGAACGGAGAACGGCCATGACGATCGTCGCGCGCATGCTCACGCAGGAAGAGGACGGCATTCCGGGGTACGCGGCGCATCCCGACGGGAAGGGCCCGCGGCCCGGCGTCCTGATGGCGCACCACGCGCACGGCGTCACCGCCGACTACAAGATCGACGCGTACCGGCTCGCCGCTCTCGGCTTCAACGTCCTCGCCCCCAGCCTGTTCAACATGTTCGGGGTGCCGGGCACGAATCACATCGGCGCCGGCGCCGACCTGCAGGCGAAGCACTCGGACGGCGAGTTTCTCGGCAAGATGGACGAGGCGTGGCGCTACCTGGTCGACCGCATGGGTTCGGATCCCGCGCGGACGGCGGCCATCGGGCACTGCATGGGAGGCAGGCTCCTCATTCCCTTCGCGGCCGATCACCCGCGACTGCGGGCGATCGTCCTCTACTACCCTTCCGTCCGCGACGAACCCGAAACCCCGCACCGGCCCCGGCACGCGTTCACGCTCGCCCGAACGCTCACGTGCGCCTCGCTCGTGTTCTGCGGCGGCAAGGACTATATCGCGACGCCCGCCATCCAGGGACCGCTCTGGCAGAGCTTCATTGCCAATGGCCGGCTCGTCGAGTGGCACTTCTTCTCGGACGCGAACCATGGCTTTCGGCACCCCGACAATGCCGGCTTCCAGCCGCACTACGCGGACCTCGTCTGGCCGCTCGTCACCGATTTCCTGCAGCGCACGGTGTGATCATGGAGGCGACCGCCATGTCCGTCACAATGCGCCAGATCGGCCCTTGCTTCGCTGCCGAAGTCGAAGGCGTCGACATGTCGAAGCCGCTCTCGCCGGAAGAGGTGGCGGCGGTCCACGCCGGCATGGATCGCTACGCCGTGCTGGTCTTCCACGACCAGAACATCAACGACGAGCAGCAGCTCGCCTTCACCCGCAGCCTGGGGGAGATCGAGCACGCGATCGGTACGAGCCTGCGCGCGCCCGGCGAGTATCGCTTGCCTACCACCTTCGCAGACGTGTCCAATCTGGACAAGGACAACCAGGTGTTCGCCCGGGACGACCGCCGGCGGCTGTTCGCCCTCGGCAACCGGCTCTGGCATTCCGACAGCTCGTTCAAGGTCACCCCGGCGAAGTACTCGCTGCTGCACGCCCGCAGCATCCCGTCAAAGGGCGGCAATACGGAGTTCGCCGACATGCGCGCCGGGTACGACGCCCTGGACGCCGAGACCAAGGCCGAGGTTGAAGGGCTGGTCTGCGAGCACTCGCAGCTCTTCTCGCGCGGGATCCTCGGCTTCACCGACTTCACCGAGGAGGAGCGCGAGCGCTTCAAGCCGGTGCGTCAGTGCCTCGTGCGCACGCACCCCGTGACGGGGCGCAAGTCGCTCTATCTCGCCTCGCATGCGGGCGGCATCCTCGGCTGGCCCGTGCCCGAGGCGCGTGCCTTCCTGCGCGACCTCGTCGAGCACGCCACGCAGCGGCAGTTCGTCTACGCCCACAGGTGGCGGGTCAACGACCTCGTGACGTGGGACAACCGGCAGACGATGCACCGCGCGCGACCCTTCCCGGCGCACGAGCCGCGCGACATGCGTCGCACCACGCTTGCCGGAGACGGCCCGACCGCGGCCCAGGCTGCCTAGCCACCCTCACCCTACCCTCTCCCTCTCCGAGGGAGAGGGAATCGTTCGGAAACCCTCGCCCCCGGAAACGGAGAGGGAGTCCTACCGATCCCCTCGCCCCGCCTCGGGGGAGAGGGTAGGGTGAGGGGGACGTAGTGCAGGCTAGGCTTTGATCCCGAGGAGCTTCGCCGCGGTCCCGCCCAGCATGGCGACGCGCTCCGCATCGCTCAGCCCCGGCGTGGCGAGGATGAGATCCACGGACGTCTTCGTCCACGGGTACGGATAGTCAGTGCCCATGACGACCTGGCCCGGTCCCGTCTCGGCGACCAGGTGTCGCATCCCCTCCGGCGTGAAGATGATGTTGTCGTAGTAGAGCTGCCGGATATACTCCGTCGGCTTCTTCTTGACCTGGCCGGTGCAGCGGTCCGGAAAGGTGAGGCAACCCTGGTCGGAGCGCCCCGCGTACGACGGCAGGAAGCCCCCGGCATGCGCCGCGCAGATCTTGAGACCGGGGAAGCGGTCGAGCGTGCCCTCGAAGATCAGGTGCGAGAGCGCGATGGTGGTCTCGAGCGGGTTGCCGATGATGTTGTCCAGCAGGCCATTGCCCTTGAACCGGCTGGTCGCGTTCAGCTCGGCGGTGCCCTGCGGGTGGATGAAGACCAGCACGCCGAGCAGCTCGGCCTTGGCCCAGAACGGGTGGAACTTCGGGTCGGACAGCTCCTCGCCGTTGACGCTGCCGCCGATAGCCGCGCCGCGCAGCCCGTACTTCTTGACTCCCTGCTCGAGCTGCTCGGCGGCGAGGTCCGGATGCTGCAGCGCCACCGTGGCGAAGGCCACGAAGCGCTCCGGGTTCGCCGCGCAGGCTTCGGCCAGCTTCTCGTTCTGGATCGTGATGAGCTGGCGCGCCACGTCGCGGTCCGCCTTGTACCAGTACGGGTTGATGCTCAGCGCCTCCACGTCGATGCCCTGCTCGTCCATCGCGCGGAGGCGGTCCGCCGCCTGCGACATGACCAGCACATTCGGCGAGTTCGGTGCACCCGTCACCTTCAGCCCCATCAGGGCCATGGCCTCGGGGACCGCGCAGTGCGCGTGGACGTCGACGGTCTTCACCCGCTTGCCATTCACCACGACTTCCCGGCGCCGCGCTTGCGCCTGCGCGCCCCCTGCCCCCTGTAGGCCGCAAGCGACGAACGCGACGCCGGCCGCCGCGCCCGCGGTATCTTCGACGACTTCCCTGCGAGCCATCGCGTCCTCCTGAGTTTAGGGTTCACCGGCGAAAACCCAGATTCTATACCGCCGGCAGATTAAGGGAAACAGCCGCGCTCAGCTTGACACTGGGCCTCCGCGCAGGCTATCTGAGGAGTCTATGTCGGACATGCCGGAGCAAAATCGGACGGTTGACGCGGTCATCGTCGGCGCCGGGTTCGCGGGGCTCTACATGCTCCATCGCCTGCGCGGGCTGGGGCTCTCGGTGCGGGTCTACGAGGCGGGCAAGGGCATCGGCGGCACCTGGTACTGGAACCGCTACCCGGGCGCGCGCTGCGACGTCGAGAGCATGGACTACTCGTACTCGTTCTCGGACGAGCTCCAGCAGGAATGGCGCTGGACCGAGCGATACGCCTCCCAGCCGGAGATCCTGAAATACATCAACCACGTCGCGGACCGGTTCGACCTGCGCCGGGACATCACGCTCGCCACGCGCGTCACCGCCGCCGTCTTCGACGAAGGGACCAGCCGGTGGGCCATACGGACAGACGGCGGCGAGCAGGTCTCGGCGCGCTACTGCATCATGGCGACCGGATGTCTGTCTACCGCCCAGGTGCCCAAGTACAAGGGGCTCGAGAACTTCGAGGGCAAGTGGTACCACACCGGCAACTGGCCGCATGAAGGCGTGGACTTCACCGGCCAGCGGGTCGGCGTCATCGGCACGGGCTCGTCCGCCATCCAGTCCATCCCGATCATCGCCTCGCAGGCGGCCCATCTCTACGTGTTCCAGCGGACCCCGAACTTCAGCGTCCCAGCGCACAATGCCCCGCTGGACCCGGAATACGAGCGGCGCTGGAAGTCGAACTATGCCGAGCATCGGCGCGAGGCCCGCGAGTCTCGCGTCGGCTTCGTGGTCGAGCGCAACGATCAATCGGCGCTCGAGGTGTCGCCGGAAGTCCGGCTGCGCGAGTACGAGATCCGCTGGAATCGCGGCGGCCTCGGCTTTGCCTCGACGTTCGTGGACCTGCTGACCAACAAGGACGCGAACGACACGGCCGCCGAGTTCTTCCTCGCCAAGATCCGGTCACTGGTCCGCGACCCGGCCGTTGGAGAGGCCTTGTCGCCGCGGCAGTATCCCGTGGGCACCAAGCGCCTCTGCGTCGACACCGGCTACTACGACACGTTCAACCGCGACAATGTCACCCTGGTCGACATCAGGAAGGCGCCGATCGAGGCGATCACGCCGCAGGGGCTCCAGACGCGGGACGAGGCTTACGCGTTGGACAGCATCGTGTTCGCCACGGGTTTCGATGCCATGACGGGGGCTCTCTTGAGCATCGATCTCCGTGGGAGGTCCGGCCAGACGCTCCAGCAGAAGTGGGCCGAAGGTCCGCGGACTTACTTAGGCGTCGCCATTGCGGGCTTCCCGAATCTCTTCATCATCACCGGTCCCGGCAGCCCGTCCGTTCTGAGCAACATGATCGTCTCCATCGAGCAGCACGTCGACTGGATCGCCGACTGCATCGCGTACCTGCGCGAGCATGATCGCGCACGCATCGAGGCCACCGTCCCAGCGGAGGACGGCTGGGTCGCGCATGTCAACGAGGTGGGCCATCTCACGCTCTATCCCCTGGCCGACTCCTGGTACATGGGAGCGAATATTCCCGGGAAACCGCGCATCTTCATGCCCTATATCGGCGGAGTCGGAGCCTACAGGCAGAAGTGCGATGACGTCGCGGCCAAGGGCTACGAGGGCTTTCGCCTGACCGGCACGCACTAAGCGCCGGAGATATGCCCAGCGCATCCGATAGCGTCACTCGCCGTCAGCCTTGGGCGCCCTCCGCCGCACGCTCGATCAGATCCTTCGCGCCGGCCTGGATCCAGGGGAAGAAGCTGGTCATCACCGCGCGCACGCCCAGGCGCGTGTAGCGCTCCACGTTGCCGGAGTTCACGAGGGTACCGGCCACGTGGCCGGACCGGACGATCTTCGTGATCGCCTCGTCCACCGTCTGCTGGACTTCCGGGTGGCCCATGTTGCCGATGTGGCCCATGGAGGTCGCCAGGTCGTTCGGCGCCACGAAGAAAACGTCGATGTGGTCTACCGCGAGGATCTCGTCGAGGTTGTTGACGGCGACGATATCCTCGATCAGGACGATCAGCAGGCTCTGGTCGTTGGCGGTCTTGAGATAGTCGTCCACGGCGAAGCCCTGCCGGCTCGTGAACATGCCGCGCTTGCCGAGCGGCGCGAACTTCGCGGCCTCGACGGCCGCCTTGGCCTCGGCGCGGGTGTTGACGTGCGGCACCACGATGCCCTGGGCGCCCCGATCGAGCGTGCGGTAGATCGTGGCGTAGTCGTTGTCCATCACCCGAACGACCGAGGTCACGCCCCAGAGGTCGCAGGCCCGCGTCAGATTGCCGAGGTCGGCAAAGTCGACGCCGCCGTGCTCGCCCTCCAGCCAGATGCCGTCCACGCCCAGCGGGCCGAGTTGATCGATCAGATCCGGTTCATTGGTGCCGGCCACGATCGTGGCGACCTTCCCAGCGGCGAGCTGCTGCTTCACGCGATTCGGTCGGATCTTCACGGCGTCTCCCTTAGTGGTCGGCCGCAGGAAAGCTGAAGACGTTCGCGGGCTCGTGGTGAATGTCGTGGTCGCGGCGGAGGCGCCGCACCATGTCCAGCGCGTACGGCGCTCCCTCCAGGAGCTGGGCCAGCATCAGATCGTCGAGCCGCAGGCCCGCCCGCCGGGCGCCTTGCACGCAGAGATCGCGCGTTTGGGCGTCGGCCCGGCCGTCGGGCACTGAGAGAACCGGCGGAGGGACGACGTCCGGCGCTACCGTCCCAGGCACGAGCTGGGGGCGCCGCGTGTGCCACTCCGTGGCGCGCTCGTAGGCCTGGCCGATGCGCAGGATCGTCGTCTCACCGAATGGCCGGCCGACCACCTGCATGCCGAGCGGGAGGCCGTTTCTTCCAAATCCGTTGGGAAGCGCCAGGACGGGCTGGCCGGTTACGTTCCAGGCGGTGAGCGGGCTCGGCTTCTGCCAGAACGACACGCTGCGGTAGTCCGCCAGCGCCGGGGCCTCGCCCATGCCGGCGGTGACGAAGGCGTCGAACTTTGCATAGACCGGCTCCATCTCCACCATCATCCGCCGATGCTCGCGCGTGGCCTGGACGTAGTCGTGGGCGGTAAAGAGCACGGACGGCAGCACGCGCGAGAGAAAGTTGGCGCCGAAGTCCTTGGGCCGGGAGACCAGGTTCTTCTGGTGGACGCTGAAGATCTCGCTCTCGGCGATGATGATCTTGACATCGAAGTAGCTGCCGAGCGGCCGCACGCGGCATTCCTCGAGTAGGGCGCCGAGCCGGCGCAGGACATCGAGCGCGGCGTCCATGGCCCGGCGCACGTCCTCGGACGCCGGAATGTCCTCCTCCCAGTGGTGACGCAGGACGCCGATCCTGAGCCCGCGCAGATCCTGGCCGAGCGCCTGACGGTACGGAGGGATCGGCCGCTGGAGGCTCCCCGCATCCTTCGGGTCGTAGCCGGCGAGGGCCTCCAGCACCAGCGCGCAATCGTCCACGGTCCGCGCGAGCGGCCCGCAGTGATCGAACGTGTAGGAGTTGGTGATCACGCCCGCCCGGCTCACCAGCCCGAACGTCGGCATGAGTCCGACGACGCCGCAGAGGGACGCCGGGCCGCGGATCGATCCACCGGTGTCGGAGCCGAGGGCCACCGGAACCAAGCCGGCCGCGACGGCGGCGCCCGATCCGCTCGACGAGCCGCCTGTGAAGCGGGCGAGGTTCCACGGGTTCCGCGCCGGAGGCCAGGGCAGATCGAACGAGGGCCCCGCGTGCGCCATCTCATGCGTGGCCAGTTTTCCTAACAGGATGGCGCCGGCGTCGTAGAGCCGGGTCGTCGCGGTGGCATCCTCCGACGGGATCCGATTGATGAAGACCCGCGAGTGGCCGGAGGTGAGGATGCCTTGCGTGTCGTAGATGTCCTTGAGCGCGAAGGGGATGCCGTGGAGCGCGCCGCGGTACTTGCCCGTCGCGATCTCGGCCTCGGCCTGCCGGGCCTGACGGCGGGCCAGGTCGAAGGTGCGCGTGATGAACGCCTGCGTCTGCGCGTCGAATGCCTCGACGCGACGGATCAGCGCGTCGACCAGCTCCACGGGCGACAGCTTGCGCGCCGCGATCAGCCCCGAGAGCTCGGCTATAGAGAGGTCGTGGACTTCTGTGGACATATGGGTATGATACCCGGCGGAGGATTGCCATGGCACGCACACTGCTCGACAAGGTATGGGAAGCGCACTCGGTCCGGACCCTGCCGTCCGGCCAGACCCAGCTCCTGATCGGCCTGCACCTCATCCACGAGGTGACGACGCCGCAGGCCTTCCAGATGCTCAAGGATCTCAAGCTCAAGGTGCGTATGCCCGAGCGGACCTTCGGCACGCTCGACCACATCATCCCGACGACCGACCAACGCCGCCCCTACGCCGACCCCGAGGCAGAGGAGATGGCGGCGCACATGTACCGGAACATCAAGGAGTTCGGTCTGCCGCTCTTCGACATGGCGACCGGCAAGCAGGGCATCGTGCACGTGATCGGGCCTGAGCTGGGCCTCAGCCAGCCGGGCATGACCATCGCCTGCGGCGACAGCCACACGTCCACCCACGGCGCCGTCGGCGCCATCGCCTTCGGCATCGGGACGACCCAGGTTCGCGACATTCTGGCGACCCAGTGCCTCTCCATGGCCAAGCCCAAGCTGCGCCAGGTGCGGGTGGAGGGCGTGCTCGCCAAGGGCGTCTACGCCAAGGACGTGATCCTCGCCATCATCGGCACGCTCGGCGTGAAGGGCGGCGTGGGCTACGCCTACGAGTACGCCGGGGACACCATCGACCGCATGACCATGGAAGAGCGCCTCACCCTCTGCAACATGTCCATCGAGGGCGGCGCGCGCTTCGGCTACGTCAATCCCGACGCGACCACCATCGAGTACCTCCGCGGCCGGCCCTATGCGCCGCAGGGCGCGGCATTCGACCGCGCGGCCGCGTGGTGGAAGACGATCGCGACCGAGCCGGGCGCCGCGTTCGACGACGTCAAGCACCTCGACGGCGGGGCCATCGAGCCCGTGGTGACGTGGGGCATCAATCCGGGCATGTCGGTGGGCGTCAGCGAAAAGATCCCGGCGCCCGAGGACCAGCCCGAGGCCGAGCGGCCCACCTTCCGCGAGGCGCTCGCGCACATGGGCTTCGCGGCGGGCCAGCCGATCAAGGGCGCGAAGATCGACGTGGCGTTCGTGGGCTCGTGCACCAACGGCCGCCTCTCCGATCTTCGGATCGCCGCCGAGGTGGCGAAAAAGGGCAAGGTCGCAAGCCACGTCCGCGCGCTCATCGTGCCCGGCTCGCAGCAGGTCGCCAAAGCCGCCGAGGCCGAGGGCCTGCACGAGATCTTCCTGGCCGCGGGCTTTCAGTGGCGCAAGGCCGGCTGCTCGATGTGCCTCGGCATGAACGAGGACAAGCTGCAGGGGCGCGAGATGAGCGCGTCGTCCAGCAACCGCAACTTCATCGGGCGGCAGGGCAGCCCCACGGGGCGCACCCTGCTCATGAGCCCGGCCATGGTCGCCGCTGCCGCCATCACCGGCGCCGTCACCGACGTAAGGGAGATCCTGAAATGACCACGACCGATTTCAAGCGCCGCCAGCTGTCGGGCCGCGGCATCCCTGTCACCGGCAACGACATCGACACCGACCGCATCATCCCCGCGCGCTTTCTGAAGGCCGTCACCTTCGAGGGCATGGGCGAGCATGCCTTCGAGGACGCGAAGAAGCAGAACCCCGAGCACCCCTTCAACCAGCCCGTCTACAAGGGCGCCTCCGTGCTGGTGGTCGGCCAGAACTTCGGCTGCGGGTCTTCCCGCGAGCATGCGCCCCAAGCCCTCATGCGCTGGGGCATCAGCGCCATCGTCGGCGGCTCCTTCGGCGAGATCTTCTTCGGCAACTGCGTGATGCTCGGCATCCCCTGCCTGGTGGCGACGCAGGCCGATCTCGAGTGGCTCCAGAAGGCCATCGGCCGCGAGCCCAAGACCCCGCTGACGGTGGACGTGGAAAAGCAGGAGGTCCGCTTCGGCGACCGCGTCATCAAGGCCACCGTGCCCGACGGCCCCCGCAACCAGCTCGTCGCTGGCACCTGGGACTCGACGGCGGTGCTGATCGAAGCAGGCGCGGCGATCGAGGCGACGGCCGCGAAGCTGCCGTACGTTAGCGGGTACTGAGCCGCGCGGGGGTGACGTGCTCCCAATCACCGTTGTGAGCTAAGTAACAACCCTAGCGTCCGAATGTCTGTTCCTCGACCTTCTGATGGGCGAGAATGCCGCCGGAGGCAAACCACTCATCGGCTGTTCATGTGCATAGTCGCGGACATTGGCATGCAGCCAGCAAAGACACCGCTGTTCCGACTACGCCCTAAACGATGCTTGACTCATATACGTACAAAGATCTATGAGCGCCACACAAGGATCACCGATCGCGCCAGTATCTGGTTGGCTCACCCAACTCATGAGAGCGACTGTGTTTCCGGCACCCGGCCTGCCGGTTACAGCCGATTCATGGTGGGCGGACGCCGTTGGCGGAGAGCCGGAAACGAGGTCCGTCCGGCCAGCAACCCGGCAGCGCCAGGAAGAAGGGGCGTTTGAAGGTGGAGGAAGGTTCTCGCTGTCCATAAATCCTCTCGGAGTGATCCAATGGCAGGTGACCCCCGATCCTCCGAAGGATCTACCCGTCGACCTTCCAACCGTTAGCACGGTTGAGGAAGTTTCGAAACCCTTCCTTGGGCTTCTGAATCGCTGGCTCCGATCGACAACATGTCCTGCTGCTAGTCGACTCGCCTTCGGGGTGACAGCATTGCTCCCGGTCGACGACCACACGAAAGGGTACGAAACGCTTGCGTCATTTCTACATGCCCTGAAGATTGATCCGCACAACTCTTCAGATTTTCTCTACCGAATCAATCGACCACGTCGGTCTGTGACTGAAATCCCGGATCTGCGAATCAACAGGTTATCGACCTGGGCTGTGCAAAAGTTAACTACGGTCGCTGGCCTGCCTGCTGATCCGAGCTCCTCGGCCGTGATAGGTGAGCAGTATGCTTGTTCGGTCGATCTCGATATCAATACCGTACCTACATTCACCGGGATCTTTACATCCAAAGATACTTCTGCGGTATTTAGCGAATTAGAACGGCTCGCGATGGAGATTCTTGCCAAAGGCGACGTACCGTGAATGTCAATTCGCCCATACCGTCAAGCTCGACGAATCTCTTCGAATCTAACAGAGTCATCGGCTTGTCGGGAGAAGCGCTGACGAAATCTGAGCCCAATATCGTATCGCGTGAAGGGCCTACAACCGCAACTGCCGCCGGTGCCGCAACGCAGACAGAGGGCGCAGTATCGCGCGCCTTTCGTGGGCTTGTTGCGGCATTGTATTTGGGCATCCCGCCGATCATTCATGATGAACGGGCACATAATTCTCTACGCACCTGGTGCTGGGTCCAATCGAACAATCAGACAGCCCACGCTCCTGCGAGGGAAGAGGTCCTTCAGCGCGTCTTAATGAATGCATTGACGTGCATGCCGACGGATGACATTCACGATGGAATGACACTGCCACTCGGCATCAAGCTCGCTGCATGCGTCAAGGACTTTGGCGAGGTAGGACTTGGGAAACTTGCCTTATTCGCTGCAGCTACGGCCGTTGATCCCGAGGTGCTATCGCATGCGTTCAGGTGGATCGGCAGGCTCGAAGACCGCGAATCGCTTCACGGAAGACTGCGACTATTGATTCGAGTGCTGGACGCGCCATCAGCGACGGTTAGGGATGGAGCTGCTCTCGGCCTTGTTGAGCTTGGTTCGCCACTCGCGGCCCGCGCACTCGAGGAAGCAGCCTCGAACGAAGCCAATGAATCTCTCCGCGAGGATTTGAAGCAGGCTGCCAACTACCTATCTCGCCGTTCCTAAGTGCCTTATCTGTTCCGCTCGATCAACAAGAGGAGGTGGGACTGGGGTGCCGGCGATCCCTCGTGGCTACCCCCGGGCGCAGTCCCGGCGGCCCCGCTCGGGGACCTAGCTCCGACGCCGTCGTCAGCACTTTCACTGTGGTGGATTGCCGACGATAAGTCCAATGTTGGACGAGTCGTAGCGGCCCTCGCTGCCGGTAGACAGCACCTTGATAAGTATGACTATGCGTTGATCGAAGAAGGTGCAGTCCGCGGACTCGGTATAAAGGTCGAAAGCGCTCCTGAAACGTGCCCCGACCAAGACGCCTCGAATCGTTGGCATCACAATCTTCTCGAACTCACTGCGGACAAAATCTTTGCGCTCGTGGGCCTCATAAAAAGCACCAGCGAACTCGATCGCCTTCTTGCGCCCGACGTAGAACGGCTCCTCAAAGAAGGGCTTGAGTCGGGTTTCCTAGATGAATCCAAGGTCCATTCAAAGCTTAGAGAACGGCTACAGCCACCGAAGAAGGAATAAATTCAAGCGATTCCGACGTTCGACTCACTTGGCAGAATGCCCGGCCGAGGCTGTCGACCCTGGAGGGGCCGAATCAGATCCCAATCCAGCCAGTCTCCTCTTCGATCTTCCTGGACACATACGTCTTGATCAGGTGACAAAAGCCCTTCTTGGTGAGGGGGTCGGGCTCGTACTCGAGACCGGGAGCGAGGAGCGAGTATCGCCGCGGGCCTTGCTCCTGCCCTACCCCTTCACGGCGCCGGCGGTGAGGCCCGCGACGTAGAACCTCACGAAGAAGGAGTAGATGAGGGCGACGGGGATGGAGCCCAGGAGCGCGCCGGCCATCAGCTGGCCCCCGCAGAAGGCGGCGCCGCGGATCGGCTCGCCCACGACGCCGATCGGCACGGTGCGCGCGTTCGAGCGGCTGAGGAAGAGGAGCGCGTAGAGGAACTCGTTCTGTGACACCGGGAAGGCGAAGATGCCGGCGGACATGAAGCCGGGTAGGCAGAGGGGAAGAATCACCCGCCAGGTCAATGTACGCGAATGGATACACCAAACGTCGGAATCCCACGCTTTTCCGCTTGACAGCCCTCGGCCGGGTGACGCGGTCATTCGGCGGCAGCCCCCGGCAAGTGCGGGCCCATGAGCACACAGGGGTCCACCGCTACGCGATCGCGCTGGACCCGATCAAAAATCATTTCGCGTCCTGAGATCTCCCGTCCCGGACGCTCCCCAGGGGCACGAAAACCAGGGTGTAGAGTCGCCTCAGCAGAAGGAGGGCTCGCCATGCAGACGCATTCGCCATCTGAGCTGGACCGCCTCGGCGACGAGATCGCCGAGCTGTCCGCACACCTCGACGCAGCCACCGCGCGCCTTCTCTCCATGATCCGGGAGTTCGACGCCCGAGGCGGTTGGAACTCGGGTTTCCGCTCCTGCGCCGCCTGGCTCTCCTGGCGGGTCGGGCTCGATCTGGGCGCCGCCCGTGAACGGGTGCGGGTCGCGCGCGCGCTCGAGACGCTGCCGTTCTTCACCCAGGCCCTCGCCCGTGGGGAGCTGTCCTACGCCAAGGTCCGCGCCCTTACGCGCGTGGCCACGCCGGAGACCGAAGCGCGGCTCCTGGCCGTGGGGCGCGCGGGCACGGCTGCCCATGTCGAGCGGATCGTGCGCGGCTGGCGGCGGGTGGATCGGCGGGCCGAGGCTCGGGAAACCGCCCTACGGCATGCGAGCCGAGCCCTTCACGTCTACCAGGACGAGGATGGCATGGTGGTCCTCAGGGGGCGGCTCGAGCCGGAGGTCGGGGCGCTGCTCGCCCAGGCGCTCGCGGCCGCGCGCGAGACCCTGTACCAGCGGGCACGCGTGCCGGACGGGGACGCCAAGCCCATGGGCGTTTCCGCGGAAACGCCCTCGATGGCCCAGCAGCAGGCCGATGCGCTGGCCCTGCTCGCGGAGACGGCCCTCCATCACGGGCTCGACCCCGGCGCCCCGGGCGAGCGCTACCAGGTGGTGGTCCACGTCGACGCCCAAGCGCTGGCCGAGCCGGATCAGCCGGGCCAGTCTGTCCTCGAGGACGGCGTGCGCGTTTCCGCGGAAACGTCCCGGCGCCTGGCGTGCGACGCCGGCCGCGTGGTCATGCGCCACGACGAGGACGGGCGCCTCGTGGAGATCGGCGCCCGGACGCGGACGATTCCCCCGGCCTTGCGGCGCGCCCTTCACCATCGAGACCGG
>JAUSJX010000030.1 GCA_030647435.1 Candidatus Rokuibacteriota bacterium | reverse complement strand
GGGCGAGCCATGAGAAACCGCCCGCGCTTTCGCGTGTTTCCTCGAAAACCGGCGGCCGCCGCGCCTCGGCGGCGGCATCTTCACGCGCCCGAACCCCGTGAAAACTCGGAGCATTCAGGCTTTCGCGACAGAAACTAGCTAAACCCACGGAGCCGCGCCTGGGTTCCCACCACCACTGGGCGAAGGAGCGGCTCCGTGACCGGGGAGCCCGATGACCACGGCGCACAGATCGCCCGAAGTATAACCCTCGGAAGTATGACCCCCCGAAGTATGACCGGTGGTCGGCGAAGGCGCGTCCTTCCCGGGTTCGGGGATCAGCGCCGAGTCGTCAGGACGACGCCGGCGATCACCACCGTGGCGCCGACGGCGTGGTACCAGCGGATGGGCTCGCCGAGGATCCCCCACGAGAGCCCGATCACCAGGAACGGGATGAGGTTGGTGAAGACCGCCGCGCGCCCTGCCCCCACCGTGCGGATGCCCTGGTAGAACCAGAGGTGCCCGAGCGTCACCGGGAAGGCGCCGTAGAGGACCACGCCCCAGCCGGCCCAGCCGGCGCGCGCGAGCGGAGTCCACCCCTCGACTGCCAGCGCCAGGGGCAGCAGCAGCGCGGAGGAGACCACGTGGGACCCGGCCATGATGGTCACGGGCGCCAGCTGCGTCGTCGTCGCCCGGCTGTAGAGGGCGTAGGTGACCCAGCCGATCTGGGAGGTCAGGATCAGGAGGTCGCCGCGGTTGAAGGAGAGGGTTCGCAGCGTCTGGATCGAGCCGTGAGAGATGGTCAGGACCACGGCAGCCACGGTCAGCGCGATGCCCGCCATGCTCGCCCGCGACATCCGGTCGCCGAGCCAGAGCGCGCCGATCACGGCGACGACGGCCGGAGCCGCCGCCCCCAGGATGCCCGCGTTGATCGGGCTCGTGTACTTCATCCCCCAGAACCAGATCGTCGTGTTGCACACGAGCCCGGTCAGGGAGAGGACGATGAAGGTCTTGTAGTCGCTGCGCCTCAAGGTCGGCAGGGGGCCCTGCAGAAACCGCGCGAGGAGGAGGAGCACGGGTGTCACGAGCACGGCGCGTGCGGTCGTCAGCGTGATCGGGCCCAGCTCTGCGAGACCGATCTTGCTCGCGGGAAAGTTGCCGGCCCAAAGGAGGGCGACCAGTGAGAGCAGGATGTACGCGTCTCGGTGGCTCATCGGAGTGTCGTGCGCGTGAGGCGCCAGAGATGGTTCGGCCCTGCCGGGATGGGGCCGACAGGGCCGAGCGCCAGAACGGGCGCCTTACTTCTTCTTCTTCTTGGCTGCCTTCTTCTTTTTCGCCATCGTGTCACCCCCTCCCGCACCCGCGCGTCCCGCGGTTAGGTCGGTCTTGTCGAGACTCTACGGGCAGGCCCTGAGGAGTGTCAAGGAAAAAATACACCATGCGGGGTAGAGAAGGCGATCGGACCCCATATCTTGGGGACCGCGTTGGGGGGCCGCGACGCCGCCAACGGAGCGCTAGCTCTCCTCGCGCACCGAGGAGGGTTTGCGGTGCTCGCGACGGCGGACGAATTCCTGGTTGAGCGCCATGCCCTTCTTGCACATCGGGCACTGCTCGGGCGGATATGTCGGGAAGTCGCGGCTCACGAGGCTGAAGATCTCCTTGCCGGCGACCTCCGCCTTCTTCGTGCGGCGCCAGAGGGCGCCGATGCCGATGACCTGCCCTCCCAGCTCCTCGACGAGATCGCTCAAGAGCTTGACCGTGGTGCCGGAGCTGACGAGATCTTCCACGATCAGCACCTTGGTGGCGGGGCGGATCAGCCGGTGAAACTCTGAGGGCAGCGTCACCTTGCGCTTCCCCGCGCTCACGCCCTTGGTGCCGTACATGAGGGTGGGGCGCGACGGGTGGGCGCGCGCCACGCAGTGGGACAGGATGAGCGCCCCGGGGCCGGTCGAGAGCACCACGTCGATGGGCCACGGGGCGAAGTGCTTGGCGATGACGGCGCCCAGCCCTTCGGTGAAAGAGGCCTCGGTGGTGACCAGGGTCTTTTCGATGTACTCGCTCGTGTGCTGCCCGGACGGCAGGAGGATGTGGTCGTTGGCGTGGTAGGCGCCGGTGCGCTTGAGGATTTCCAGGTGGATCTTCTCGCGTACTTCGGCGTCCATGCGGGCGTTGTCCTTCGCGGTCGGCGGGGTCATGGACGCTTAGGATGACGGCCGGGGCGAGGCCTTGTCAATGCCAAAGATGCCCGGTACTGGGCCAATTTGCTTCGCCAAATCTACTCAGCCCTCGCCTCGCGGCGAGACCGCTCAGCTCGAATCTCCACGTTCTCGGTCGCCAGCGGCGCTCAACGTACACTCACGTACGCGAGGCAAAGCTGGCTCCCTCGGGCGTGGCCGTTCGAGCTGAGGGGCGTAGCCCCGAGGCGAGAGCTGAGTTGGTTTGGCTCGCAACTTGGCCCAGTACCCAGCGCTAAACTGATCCACCGGCGCCGCCGGGATTCCGCCGCGTGGTAGACTTTCTGGATTATGAAGCTGCTCGCCGTCGAGAGCGCCACGCTGTCGGGCGGGGTCGCGCTGCTGGACGACGACCGCGTGCTCGGCGAGATCACGCTGAACATCGCCATCACGCACTCGGAGCGCCTCATGTCGGCGGTGGACCGCCTGCTCGCCGACTGTGGGCTCGCCCCGGCGGATCTGGACGGTCTCGCCGTCTCCGTGGGGCCGGGCTCCTTCACGGGGCTCCGCGTGGGCTTGGCGACCGTCAAGGCGCTTGCCATGGCGCTCGACCTGCCGGTGGCTCCCGTGCCGACGCTCGACGCGCTCGCCGCCCGCCTGCCCTTCGCGGATGCTCCCGTCTGCCCCATCCTCGATGCGCGCAAGGGAGAGGTCTATCTCTCGTTGTACCGCTGGAGCGGGAGCGGGATGGAGCGGCAGTGGGACTACCTGGCGCTGCCGCCGGAGTCGGCGGCGGCGCGGCTCGAGGCGCCCGTTATCCTGCTGGGCAACGGGATCGAGGCCTGCCGTCCCTGGCTCGATCGGCTAGGGGCGGGCGCTCGGGTCGCCCCGGCCGCCCAGCGAATGCCCTCGGCGGCCGCCGTGGCCGTACTCGGGCGCGCTGCGCTCGTCGCGGGCGGCGGCGTGAGCGCCGAGGCCCTGGCGCCGCTCTACCTCCGCCCGTCGGAGGCCGAGCTCAAGTCGCGGCGGGGCTGACCGGCGTGGACCAGGAGCTGACTGCGGCCCCGATGGCCGTGAGCGATCTCGACCAGGTGCTCGACATCGAGCGCGCGTCCTTCCCCACGCCCTGGACCCGTGCGGCCTTCTGCTACGAGATCGAGCAGAACAAGGTCGCCCGCTGCACCGTGCTGCGCGGCCGGCGCGGGATTGTCGGCTACCTGTGCCTTTGGGAGATCGGCCACGAGATCCACATCACCAACCTGGCCGTGCATCCCGAGTTGCGGCGGCGCGCGGTCGGTCGTCGGCTGCTCGCCGGCGCGCTGGCTGAGGGGATCACGCGCGGCGTGGCCCTGGCGTTCCTCGAGGTGCGCCCGAGCAACACGCGGGCGCTGGCGCTCTACGAGAGCCTGGGGTTCCAGGTCATCGGTAGACGCACGGGTTATTATTTCGACACCGGCGAGGATGCCCTCGTGATGGAGGCGCGGCTGGGCGGCGATGCCGCCCAGGCCGTGGCTGGGAACCGGAGCGCGGGTCCCTGAGTTATTCCCGCGACGCGCGACATCCGCGCGGGTCTACGTAACCCCCTGGGGGAAGAGACTGATGATGCGACGACTCATCGTGGCTGTGCTCGCCCTGGCCGTGGCCCTGCCGGCCTGGGCATCGGCGGAGCCGATCAATCTCAAGATGCTGTCGAACTATTCGCGCGCCACGTTCAAGACGGACGCGCCGCTCGAGACGATCGTGGGCACCACCGCGGGGCCCGCGGTGACGGGCAATCTCACCGTGGATCCGCTCAAGCCCGGAGGCGGCACAGGCGTGATCAAGGTGGACCTGACCACGCTCACCAGCGGCCTGGCCAAGCGTGATGCGGACATGCAGCAGCCCCAGTACCTCGACACGGCCAATGAGGCGAACAGGTTCGCCGTCTTCGAGATCAAGAGCATCGACATCGAGGGGCAGCTCGAGCCGGGCAAAGAGGTTCTGGCCAAGGTCCGGGGCATCCTCACGATCAAGCAGAAGCCCTTCGAGACCGTGGCCGATGCTCGCGTGACCTATATCAGGCTCACGCCCGCGCAGGTCGAGGCTCAGAAGCGGTTCGGCTTCACCAGCGACAATGTCAAGGCGAGGATCCGATTCGGCACGACCTTCAGCAACCACGGCATCACGATCCCGCAGTTGATGTTCCTCAAGCTCTCGAACGAGATCCAGCTCGAGACCGACCTGACCTTCGTCAAGCAGTAGCCGTAGCGGCGCCCCGGAGAGGCTTGCCGCGTCTCCGGGGCGCCGCCCCAAATCTGCTAGAATCGCCGGGTGCCTCCCCCCGAGCCCGCTCCTCAGCAGAAGCTCGTCGAGCGTATGTTGGCGGGCGACCGTCTCGCGCTGGCCCGCCTCATCACCCGCGTCGAGAACCGCATGCCCGGCGTGGCCGAGATCATGCGCTCCGTCCAGCCGCGCCTGGGCCGCGCGCACGTGCTGGGAGTCACCGGGCCTCCGGGCGCGGGCAAGTCCACGCTCGTTGACCGGCTCACGGCCAGGCTCCGCGCCGAAGGCGCCAGCGTCGGCGTCATCGCCGTCGACCCGTCGAGCCCCTTCACGGGCGGCGCCGTCCTCGGCGATCGCATTCGCATGCAGGCGCACACCCTCGATCCCGACGTCTTCATCCGCAGCATGGCCACCCGCGGCAGTCTCGGAGGCCTCGCCGCCGCGACGGGAGACGTCATCAAGCTCATGGACGCCTTCGGCTTTCCGTGGATCCTCATCGAGACGGTCGGCGTCGGGCAGACGGAGCTCGACATCATCAGACAGGCGGACACCACGGTCGTGACGCTCGTGCCCGAATCCGGCGACTCCATCCAAGCGATGAAGGCCGGGCTCATGGAGGTGGCGGATATCTTCGTGGTGAACAAGGCCGACCGCGACGGGGCGCATGCGCTCATGGCCGAGCTGAGCTTCTCGGTGCACCTCCATTACTCGAGCAGCGTGTCGGCCAAGGACATCGACTGGGAGATCCCCGTGCTGGCCGCCCAGGCGACCAACGACGTCGGCGTCGCCGAGCTGCTGACGGAGGTGAAGCGCCACCGCCGGGCCCTCGAGGAGGCGGGCGCGCTCCAGAAGCGGCGCCAGGCGCGACGGAGGGCGGAGCTGCGCACGCTCCTGGTCGAGGAATTCGCGGGGCGCGTGATGGCCGCGGTCGAGCGGGACCCGGAGCTGATCGCGGTGGTCGATGCCGTGGCGGGCGGTACGCTGGACGCCTACTCCGGGGTGGAGCGCATCCTGGCGCGGCTCCTGCGCCAGCCTTGACACCTCCAGGGCCGCAACGCACTATGAAGCCCAACCGTCGCCCCGAACGGAGGTTTCGCTACCCGAACGGAGGTTTCGCTAAATGTCGCCCTCGCACCAGTGGTATGGGGTCATCCCCGGTGCGGTGTTTTTCTACGCGCTGATCGTGGTTGCCGTCGCCCTCTTCGCGCGCCGGGCGGCCTTCCTCGTCCGCCTCATGCTGATCGGAAAGCCGGCCGCCCGGTGCGACCACGTGCCCGCGCGCCTCGGCTCCGTCATCGTGAACGTCCTGGGCCAGGCGAGGCTCCTGCGCGGGGACTTCTGGCCCGGGCTCATGCATGCCACGATCTTCTGGGGCTTCTGCATCCTGACCCTCGGCACGATCGAGTTCTTCGGCAAAGGGGTGACGGAGGCGTTCTATCTCCCGCTCCTTTCGAACACGCCGGCCTACCTGATCCTTCAAGATGCCTTCAGCCTGGGGGTCATCGCGGCCATCGCGTATGCGATGTTCCGCCGGCTCGTGACCAAGCCGCGCCGCCTGACGATGTCCACCGAGGCGCTGCTGATCCTGCTCCTGATCTTCGGTCTCATGGTGACGGACCTGGCCGCCGACGCCGGCCGGATCCTCCTGGCCCCGGCCCCGAGCGACCACTGGCAGTTCGCCGGCCGGGCGTTGGCGCTCGTCTCGGCAGGGCTCCCCCACGGGGCGGTGCAGGCGCTCTTCCACGTGTCTTGGTGGCTCCATGCCGTGCTCCTCCTGGGCTTCCTGGTGTACCTGCCGTACTCGAAGCACCTGCACATCATGGCCGCCCCGTTCAACGTGTTCTTCGGGCCGCAGACCCCGAAGGGCCAGTTCCCGACCGCGGACCTGGAGAACGCCGAGAGCTTCGGAGTCGGCGCAGTGACGGAGTTCACCTGGAAGGACCTCTTCGACCTCTACAACTGCACGGAGTGCGGGCGGTGCACGTCCGGCTGTCCTGCCAACGTCAGCGGCAAGGAGCTGGACCCGAAGTGGCTCATCCTCAACCTTCGGGATCACCTCCTGGAAGGCGGCCAGGGGCTGCTCGCCCCAGGGCCGCTCGCCCCAGGACCGCTCGCCAAGGCCGGGAACGGAAGCGCCGAGACGGCCCATGAGGTGCCCATGGTGGGCGGGGTCATCAAGGACAACGTCCTCTGGGCCTGCACGACCTGCCGCTGGTGCGTGGACGCGTGCCCCGTGTTCATCGAGCACGTGCCGAAGATCGTGGATATGCGGCGCTGGCTCGTCTTGACGGAGTCGCGCTTCCCGGCGGAGCTGCAGCCCACGTTCCGCAACCTCGAGACCAACGGGAACCCGTGGCAGATGTCGTGGCAGACGCGGGCCGACTGGGCGAAGGACCTGGGTGTCAAGGTCATGAGCGACGTGAGCCAAGCCGAGTACCTCTACTGGGTCGGCTGCTACGGGTCTTTCGACGAGCGCAACAAGAAGGTCGCGCGGGCCTTCGTGAAGCTCCTCCAGGCCGCCGGAGTGGACTTCGCCATCCTCGGCAACGAGGAGAAGTGCACGGGCGAGCCGGCCCGTCGCCTGGGGCACGAGTACCTGTACCAGACGCTGGCCCAAGGGAACATCGAGATCCTGAAGCGCTACCGGTTCCAGACCATCGTCACGGCGTGCCCCCACTGCTTCAACACGATCCGGAACGAGTATCCGGACTTCGACGGCCGCTTCAAGGTGATCCACCACAGCCAGCTGCTGGACGAGCTGGTCGCCTCGGGACGGCTTCGCGTCAAGCGCGACCGTACCGAGCGGATCACCTATCACGACGCGTGCAACCTGGGCCGGTACAACGACGTGTACGAGGAGCCGCGGCGGGTGCTGGCCTCCACGAGCCGGGGCGACTTGCTCGAGATGAGCCTCAACCGGAAAAAGGGCTTCTGCTGCGGCGGCGGGGGCGGCCGCGCGTGGATGGAGGAGAACGAGGGCCGCCGCGTGAGCCAGGTGCGCGTGGAGCAGGCCATGGAGGTCAAGCCCGATATCCTGGCGTCGGCATGCCCCTTCTGCCTGACCATGTTCGAGGACGCGGTGAAGAGCAAGGAAGTCGCCGACAAGATCAAGACCAGGGACATCGCCGAGGTGCTTGCCGAGAGCCTCGAGTAGGCGCGCGGTGGACTCGGCCTACCAGGAGATCATCAGGCGGCGCCTCGAGCTGCCGCTCCACGAGGGACCGGACAAGACCGCGACCCTCGAAGAAGGCGTGCGCCGCCACGTCGAGGCCGGCGACACGCTCTACTTTGCCGCCGCCCACGGCCGCGCGAATGCGGCCGTGCGCGAGATCGCGCGCCAGTGGTGGGGCAAGACGCCCGGCTTCACGCTCGCCGCCGTCGGCATCGGGTCTCCATGGACCGCGCTCATCCACGGGAAGCTCGTCCGCCGGGCCATCACGACCTTCATGGGCGAGGGCTACCCCTTCCCGACGCCGCAGGCGCTCATCTCCCGTGCCGTGCTCGAGGGCCGCCTCGAGGTGCAGAACTGGTCCATGCTGACCTTCCCCCTGCGCCTGCTGGCGGGCGCCATGGGCGTGCCCTTCCTGCCGACGAAGTCGCTGCTCGGCTCCTCCATGGAGGAGGACAATACGCGGGCGGGGGACTTCCTCGCGGTCGACGACCCCTTCGGCGGCCCCGGGCGCGTGGGCTACGTGCGCGCGCTCGTGCCGGACGTGGCGCTCGTTCATGGATGGGTGGCGGATCGCGCGGGCAACGTCATCATTGGGACGCCGATGAACGAGAACCTCTACGGCGCCATGGCCGCGCGCCGGGGGGCGGTGGTAACGGTGGAGCGCATCGTGCCGACCGAGTTCATCCGCCGCCACGCGCACCTCGTCAGGCTTCCCGCCCAGTACGTGCGGGCGGTTGTCGAAACGCCGCAGGGCTGCCACCCGGGCGGCATGTACGGCATGGGCCTGCCAGAGCTCGAGGGCTACGCTGAGGACCTCGACTGGATCCTCGAGTGCCGCCGCGCCTTCAGGAAGCCGGAGACGGCGGACGCGTGGATCAAGGAGTGGATCCTCGACGTCCCGACGCACGAGGCCTACCTCGCCAAGGTCGGCTACGCGAAGATCATGGAGACCAAGGGCAGGGCCGACACCGACGCGTGGGTGCCCGAGCTCGAAGCGCTCTCCTCCGCGCTGCCCCCGGTGGGCGCGCCCGCCACCGCGCCCGAGTGGATGGTGGTCGCGGCGGCGCGGATGCTTCAGGAGAAAGTGCGCGCGCACGGCTACAAGACCTTCCTCGCCGGTGTCGGCAACTCCAACCTTGCCGCGTGGCTCGCCGGCTATGAGCTCAAGCAGTCGGGCGTGGATGTCGAGATCATGGCCGAGACGGGCATGGTCGGCTACCTGCCGCGCCCTGCCGAGCCCTTCGTCTTCTCGTTCCGCAATTTTCCCACGTGCAAGATGCTGACGGACATCCTGCACGTCATGGGTATCTTCATGGGCGGGCGCCACAACGCGTGTCTCGGCTCGCTCGCCGCCGGCCAGATCGACAAGTACGGCAACATCAACTCGACCATCATCCCGGGGAAGACGTACGTCACCGGCTCGGGCGGAGCCAACGACATCACCTCCTCGGCGCGGGAGGTGGTCGTGTCCCTGCTGCAGTCGCCGCAGCGCTTCGTGGACAAGGTGCCGTACATCACGGCGCCCGGCAGGACCGTGCGCACCGTGGTGTCGGATCTCGGCGTCTACGAGAAGGAGCACGAGGACGGCGCGCTCAGGCTCACCGGCGTCTTCGGCAACCGGCCCGAGGCGCAGGCGGTCGAAGCGGCGCGCGCGGCCTGCGGCTGGGATCTCGCCGTCGCGCCCGGGCTCAGGCGCTTCGAGCCGCCGACCGCGGAGGAGCTCGCGCTGATCCGTCTCTTCGATCCGCGCCGCTACTTCCTGGGCTGATGACGCCAGCTTGGGTGATGCGCCAGCCTCCTCTTCCCCCCCTCCCCTCCGGGGAGAGGGTTGGGTGTGGGGCAGAGGGTGAGGGGCATATGATCGGCATCCTGTCCGTAGGCGGGCACGTTCCGAGGTATCGCCTCTCGGGCAAGGCGCTCGGCGCCGTGTGGGGCGGCGCGGGAGCCGGCGGCGAGCGCGCCGTCGCCAACTACGACGAGGACAGCCTGACGATGTCCTGCGAGGCCGTGCTCAACGCGCTGAACGGGCGGGATATCAAGAGCATCGGCGCCTGCTTCCTCGCCTCGACCTCCGCGCCCTATGCCGAGAAGTCGAGCGCCGCCATCCTGGCCACGGTGGCGGATCTGTCTCCCGAGGTCCTGACGGCCGACCTCGGCGGCTCGCTCCGCTGCGGCACGACGGCGTTGAGACTCGCGCTCGACACGGTCAAGGCGGGCTCGGCCGCGCAGGCGCTGGTGGCCGCGGGCGACGTGCGCCCCGTGGCGCCGGGCACCGCGGAGGAGGCCCAGCTGGGTGACGGCGCGGGAGCGGTCCTGGTCGGCAGCGGGGATGTCATCGCGAGCTTCGAGGGCGCCTACACCGCGAGCCACGACTTCACCGATGTGTGGCGGCTGCAGGGCGACCGCTACCTGACAGTGCTGCCGGACATGACCTTCGTTAGGGCCTACGGCCTCGACAAGCACATCGCCGAAGCGGTGGAGGGCGTGCTGAAGGCGACCGGGCGCAAGCGCGAGGACATCGCCAAGGTCGTCCTGTACGCTCCCGACGCGCGCACCCACGCGGCCGTCCTCAAGCAGCTCAAGCTGCCGGAATCGGCCATACCGAAGGAGTCCGTCATCGGGCGCGCCGGCAACACGGGCTCGGCCTCGTGTCTCCTCGGCCTGGCGGCGGCGCTGGAGGAATCGAAGCCGGGCGACCAGGTCCTCGTCGTCTCCTACGGCAGCGGCGCCGAGGCGCTCCTCTTCCAGTGCACCGAGGCGCTCGCCAAGGTTGTCATCCACCGGCCGGTCTCGGCCCAGCTCGCCGGCGGCGTGCCGCTCCCGCACTACGGCAAGTTCCTCAACTTCCGCCGCCACGTCGAGACGGAGGTCATTCGCGCTTTCGCCAGCGTGCCCACGGCGGTGCGCGAGGAGAAGCAGAACCTGCGGCTCTACGGCCAGAAGTGCGGGGACTGCGGCGCCGTCTCCTACCCGCGCCGGCATCTCTGCTGGCAGTGCTCCTCGAAGAAGCTTGCCGACTACAAGATTTCTCGGCGCGGGAAGGTCTTCACGTTTACCAAGGACCACCTCGTGCCCAACCCCGACCCGCCGACCGTGATGGTCTCGGCGGACCTCGAGGGCGGCGGCCGCTTCTACGGCCAGCTGACCGACTGCGATCCCGCGACGGTCGGCTTCGAGATGCCCGTGGAGCTCTGCTTCCGCCGGATCCACGAGGGCGAGGGCTTCATCAGCTACTTCTGGAAGTTCCGGCCCGCGTGAAGTGGTTGGTTTTCTTCAAATACCTCGGCGATCTGCCGGCCCGGCGTCGTCGCCTATCGTCGCACCGACGGTGACCCAGCGACGGAGCGGAACGAATCAACAGCGAGGGCCGGGGCGGGACGCCCGGGCGCGGCCCGGCCCCGCTACTGGACGTGGGCAGCGCTCATGCGCCGGGCCTTCGGCTGGGATGTCCTGCGCTGTCCGCGCTGCGCCGGGCGGATGCAGCTGACGGCCACGATCGACGACCCCGTCGTCATCCAGCGGATCCTCGCCCATCTCGGGCGCCCGGGTGCGAGGGCCGGCCCGCGGCCTCCGTCCTCCGGTGCTGCGGCACGAGCCGAGCAGCAGGCCCTGCCTGACATGACCCTGTCACAGGTGCCGGGAGCCCGGGCGACCGCGGCGGTCTGTGTGGGCGCCCCGGTGGACGGCGCCCGCTCGCCGCCTCGAGGCTCCGGTTTAACTTGTCACGTGCGCGCTGACAGGATCGGCGCGAGATGCCACGGGTCATCCGCGCTGTGACAAGGCCCCCAGGGCCGCCGGGTCGGAGAACAGGCGTTATGTTACTTACGCGCCTCCACGTTCTTCATCGTGTGACCTCCTGCCGACAGCCTAGCGCAAAACCGCGAGCCGCGTGGAGCCGGAAGTCGGAAGGATGGACACCCGCCATGATCCCGCCGCCCCCTTGACACGAACCCGGGGGGAGAGGCACATTAGGCGTCCAGTCGTGACGCGCACGCCTCGGCGTCATGACCTCGGCCGGCGAGCCACGACGACAGCCGCGACTCGCGCGGCATGGCGTCGAGGCCAGCGTCACTCGCAGAGCTCACAAGGAGGTCTCGTGATGACACCTACGGGAAACGGCGCCGCTCTCTCCGATGAGATCATCGCCCACTGCGGCGACCGCGCCGCGGCCTACGACCGGGAAAACCGGTTCTTCACCGAGGACTTCGAGGAGCTCCGCGCGGCCGGCTATCTCAAGATCGCCATCCCGAAGGAGCTCGGCGGGCACGGCATGTCGCTCGCGGACGTGTGCCGCGAGCAGCGGCGGCTCGCCTACCGCGCGCCCGCTACCGCGCTGGCCACGAACATGCACCTCTACTGGACCGGCGTGGCCGCCGACATGCGGAAGATGGGCGACGCCTCCCTCGAATGGGTACTGCGCGAAGCCGCGGCCGGCGAAGTCTTCGCGGCCGGCCACGGCGAAGCCGGCAACGACCTTCCGCTCTTCCTGTCGACGGCCAAGGCCGAGCGTGCCGACGGCGGGTACAAATTCTGGGGGCACAAGACCTTCAGTAGCCTCACGCCGGTCTGGACGCGCTTGGGCCTGCACGCCATGAATGCCGCCGATCCCGGCGGACCGAAGATCGTTCACGCCTTCCTGCCGCGCGAGGCCAAGGGCTACACCATCAAGGAGACCTGGGACACCCTCGGCATGCGGGCCACCCGCAGCGACGATACGCTGCTCGACGGCGCCTTCATCCCCGACAAGTACGTCTCCCGAGTGGTCCCGGCCGGCACCGCGGATCTCTTCGTCCTCGCCATCTTCGGCTGGGCCGAGCCGACCTTCGGCAGCATCTACCTCGGCCTTGCCGAGCGCGCGCGTGACATCGCCGCCGCCGGCGTCAAGAAGCGGACCTCTCTTGCGCTGACGCGTTCGATGGCCTATCACCCGGAGGTCCAGCGCTGCTTCTCCGACATGCAGCTGGCGCTGGAGTCGGCCGGAGCGCAGGTCGACCGCGTCGCCGAAGATTGGTCCACCGGCGTCGATCACGGCGCCCAGTGGCCGATGAAGCTCGTGGCGGCCAAGCACAACGCCGTCGAGGCCGCGAAGAAAGTCGTCGACCTCGCCATGGCTGTCTCCGGCGGGGGAGGCATGTTCAAGTCCAATGAGCTGGAACGGCTCTATCGGGACGCGCGCTGTGGCGGCTTCCACCCGGCGAACACGCTGCTCGTCCACGAGATCGTCGGCAAGACCGTCCTCGGCATCGAACTGGGCGAGCAGCCGCGCTGGGGATAGGCAATCATTCCTCTTAAAAGGAGGCTGAGACATGCCGCTTTATCTGGACGTGCATAACAAGATCGATGGTTTGACCACCGACGGCGTCGCGGAGGCCCACCGGAAGGACCTGGAGGTTCAGCAAAAGCACGGCGTCAACTACTTGAGGTATTGGTTCGACGAGGGAACGGGCAAGGTCTTCTGCCTCGTCGAGGCTCCGAGCAAGGAGGCCGCCGAAGCTGTGCACCGGGAGTCGCACGGTCTCATAGCGGACGAAATTATCGAGGTGAAGGAAGGGAGCTAGCGAGCGCGGCGGCCAAAGACCGCATTCCAAGGTTCTCCGCGAGCGTGAGGGCCGCGCGATAGTGCTCGCTCGATTTTTCGACATCCGGGGAGGTGCCCTTCCCCGCCAGCTCCCCAAGCAGCCGCAAGGCATATGCCTCGTGTCCCCGCTCACCAAGCCGTCTCGCCAGCTCTAGGGCGTGCAGTCCAAGCCGTGTCGCAACCTCCTCGTGACCCAACAGCAGATGCGCCTGAGCAAGCCACACGAGCCGCAGCGCATGGTTGGCAACGAACTCCATGGCCTCGGCGCGCCCGACGGCGTCCTCCAGGAGGCGGAGACCTTCTTCGCGCCGGCCGGCGAGCGCGTACGCCCAGCCGAGAGGCGCGGCCACGAACGGAAACAGGAGCGGGATATCGGACAGGCGGCCGATCACCAGGCCGCGCTCGAGGGGTCCGATCGCACTCCCGCAATCACCTCTGAGTATGTCGAGCGTCCCTGTTCCTGCGTGGGCGAGGACGAGGCTGAATGCATGATTTTCGGCCTCGGCGATTGCGGTCGCCTCCTCGGAATGCGCTGCCGCCTCGTCGAACTCTCCTTGCTCCGCCAAGCAGAGTGTCAGCCACACGCGAGAGAAGACCGCCGGGAAGCCGGCCAACCCGAAGGTTTCCCGCCGGAGGTCGCCGTCGAGGAGCGTCACGTTGCGCTTGAGAGCGTCAGCCGCTTTCGAGTAGTCACCGAGTGAGTGGTAGATTTGTCCGAGCCGGTAGTCGTTGGTGATCGTCCGCCCGAAGTTCCGGAAGCTCGCGAGGAGGGCTCGTTCCCGGAGAGCCAGAGCGAGGGCACGGTCATGCTCCCCACGCCACCACAGATGGCCGGGCGTCTCGGGCCCGCCGAGTACGGCGTCGATGCTCGGCTTGGATGCGGAGGGGTCGGTCTGGTGAAGATAGTGAAGCGCCTTGTCCCACACTTCGCCCCGGAAGGCGTGGTGGGCGAGTCGGTCGGCGTGCTCGGCCAGACGGTCCGCATACACTCGTTCGATGACGCCGACGATCCGGGCGTGGATTGCGCGGCGGCGGTCTTGAAGCAGGCTGCCGTAGGCCACTTCGTGGGTCAGCGCGTGCTTGAAGGTGTACTCGAGATCGGGGAACAGCTTCGCTTCGTAGACGAACTCAGCGGCCTGGAGCCGGGCAAGGCCGCGCCGGACGTGGTCCTCGGGCTGCTCGGAGGTCTCGAGCAGCAAGGCGAGCGGTAAGTCCTTACCGATGACGGAGGCTGCCTGGAGGAGCTGCTTGTCCTCGGGCGGGAGGCGGTCGATACGCGCAGCGAGAATCGCCTGGACGGTCGGTGGAACCTGGATCGCGATGGGATCTTTGCCGAGCCGGTACCCCCCACGCTCACCAATGAGAACCTCCATCTCAACGAGCGCCCGGACGCTCTCCTCGAGGAACAGGGGGTTCCCTTCCGTTCGCTCGATCAGCAGACGCCGGAGCGGGCGGAGCTCAGCATTGTCACCAAGCAGAGTCTCCAGGAGAGCTTCGGCGGTGTCCGGCGGAAGCGCATCGATCCGGAGCTGCCGGTAATAGGTCTTGTTCCCCCACGTCTGCTGATACTCCGGGCGGTAGTTCACCGCGAGCAGGACAGAGGCGGTCGGGAGGCTCTCGACGACGGCGTCGAGCAGCGCTTGTGTCTCGGCGTCGATCCAATGGAGGTCCTCGAAGACGAGGAGCAGGGGTTGGCTGCGGCTCTCCCGAAGCACCACCCGCTTGACTGCGTCCAGCGTGCGCTCGCGACGCTCAGCGGGATCGAGCGCCAGGAACTCGTGATCCTTGGGGAGGGCGTCAAGAAGCCACAGGAGCGGCGCGATGCTGTCCTTCAGGGCTTCGTCGAGCGTGAGGACATTGCCGGTCACCTTGGCGCGAACTGCCCGCGTGTCATCCCGGTCGGCGATCTTGAAGTAGCTCTTGAGGAGATCGATCAATGGACGGTACGGCGTTGCCTTGCCGTACGACACCGAGCTGGACTCGAGGACGAGCCAGTCCTGGGTCCGATGCGAGTGAATGAATTCGTAGAAGAGTCGCGACTTGCCGACTCCAGGCTCCCCTACCACCGCCACGATCTGACCGCGCCCGCCGCCGGCTTGCTCGAGCGTCTGGCGGAGCTGATCGACCTCGGCGTCTCGCCCGACGAAGCGTGTCAACCCGCGCGCCATCGAGGCCTGGAGTCGCGTACGGGCAGTGCCGACCCCCGTGACCTCATAGATCGGAACGGCCTCCGCAAGGCCCTTGATCGGCGTCGGCCCGAGCGACTTCACCTGTACAAACCCTTCGGCTCCCCGCAAGGTGGTCTCGGACATCAGCGTGGTGCCGGGCCGGGCGAGCTGCTCCAAGCGTGCGGCGAGATGCGTGGTCTGGCCCACGGCCGTGTAGTCCATGTGGAGGTCGTTCCCGATCGACCGCACCACCACCTCGCCCGAGTTGAGGCCGACGCGAATCTGGACATCGGCGCCGTGGGTCCGCCGCAGCTCCTCGGCGTACCGGGCGACAGTCTCCTGCATCCGCAGCGCCGCGTAGCACGCCCGCACCGCGTGATCCTCGTGCGCCAGCGGCGCCCCGAAGAGTGCCATGATCCCGTCGCCCATGACCTGATTGACCGTGCCCTCGTAGCGGTGGACGGCCTCCATCATCCGCTCGAGGACAGGGTCGAGGAGCTCGCGCGCCTCCTCTGGATCACGGTCCGCGAGCAGCTCCATCGAGCCCTTGAGATCGGCGAACAGGACGGTGACGGTTTTCCGCTCGCCTTCCAGAGCAGCCTGGGACGTCAGGATCTTCTCGGCCAGATGCTTCGGCGTGTACCTGTCCGGCGCGGCAAATCTGGCGGCCGGGGCGGCGCGGAGCGGCGCGGCGCATTGCCCGCAGAACTTGTTCTCGGGCGGGTTCGCCGCGCCACACGCGCCGCAAACCGACGCGAGCGGCGTGGCGCATTCCCCGCAGAACTTCGCGCCCACCGGGTTGTCGTGCTGGCACCGGGAACACTTCATGCCGTCACCCTCTTGCACACGTTCCGTGAGCTTAGTCGCCCGGGCGGGACGGGTCAAGGACGGTCGGCAACCCATCTCCCAGCTTGCCGGTTCTGCCGCACGATATCTGGGAGGGCCCGTGTCCGCCGGGCGGAGGCAGCTGATGGCCACGATCGACGACCCCGCCGCTATCCAGCGGATCCTCGCCCATCTCGGGCTCCCGGGTCGAGGGCCGGCCCGCCGTCCCCGTCCTCCGGTGCGCAGGCGCGAGCCGAGCCGCCGGCCCTGCCTGACATGACCCTGTCACAGTGGCCGGGAGCCCGGGCGACCGCGGAGGTCTGTGTGGAGCGCCCCGGTGGACGGCGCCCGCTCGCCGCCTCGCGGCTCCGGTGTGCCTTGTCCCGCGCGCGCTGAAAGGATCGGCGTGAGATGCCACGGTTCGTCCGCGCGGTGACACGGCCCCCAGGGCCGCTGGGTCGGAGAACAGGCGTTATGTTGCTTACGCGCTCTCGACGAAGCCGAAGCCGCGCGAGCGCCCGGTGCCACGATCCATCACGACTGCGGCCGATTCGAGGCCCCCGGCAGCCGCGAACAGCTCGCGCAGGCGTTCGTTCGACGTGGAAAAGGCCAAGCCTCCGATGAAGGATTTGTGCGCCATGGTAAGCCTCCAGACAAGACTCCCGCAGGGCATGGCAGTCTCTGGAACGCGGAAGAGTGAACCAGGGTCGAGGTCTGGTGAGGAGGGAGGCCCGCGACGAACCGACAGCCGGGTCAGACACAAGGATCATGACGCCTCTGCATCCCGGCGGTGATCTTAGTTTCGAGCCACGCGGGTCAGAGGCTTCCTGTACACTGACACCACCTCGAAGACGCGCTGTGCGGGGCCGGGCGCCCCCGCCACCCTCTCGAATTCCCGAGCAGTTCACGGTCTCCCTTCGGCGCCGCGACCGTTCCTCGAGGCTCACGTTCAGGGCACGACAGGGAGATCCATGGCTGCCGCTCATCGGTCGACGGAGCTGACCCCCGAGACGCTCGAAGAGCCGATCCGGGCGGAGCTCTTCGGTGTCGAGCGCCTCGAGCAGCACGCCGAGAGCCTGGCGGCCGCCCAGCCCGTCCTCAGCGGATCCGTCAGGGGACGTCCACTGCTCCCGCGCGTCCAGGACAACGGGCGCGTGTTGCGCGAGACGTATCGCGCGGTCGCCAAGGCGATCCGCGAAGAACGCTCGATCGTGCCGGCGGCGGAATGGCTGGTCGACAACTTTCACATCGTGGACGAGCAGCTGCGCGAGATCCGCGACGACCTGCCGGCGAGCTTCTATCGCGAGTTGCCCAAGCTGACCGGCGGGCCTTTCGCCGGCTATCCGCGCGTCTACGGCATCGCCTGGGCCTTCGTCGCGCACACGGATAGTCGCTTCGATCCGGACACGCTCCGCCGGTTCGTGCAGGCCTACCAGCGCGTCCAGCCGCTGACTATCGGCGAGCTCTGGGCGGTCGCGATCACCCTTCGGGTCGTGCTGGTGGAAAATCTCCGGCGGCTCGCGGAGAGCATCCTCCGCGGGCGCGCGGCACGCGAGGAGGCCGACGCGCTGGCGGACGATCTCCTCGGACTCGGCGGCCTCCCCTCCACGCCGACGGAGTGGGGACTCTGGCGCTTCGAGGGTGCCCCGCTGGTGACCGCCTTCGCGGTGCAGCTCGTCCAGCGACTCCGCGATCAGGATCCCGCGGTCACGCCCGCGCTCCAGTGGCTGGACCAGCGCCTGGCGGCCCAGGGGACGACGTCCGACGACATCGTGCGGGTCGAACACCAGCGGCAGGCCGCGATGAACGTCACCGTCCGGAACGTGATCATGAGCATGGGCCTGATGTCCGCGCTCGACTGGACGGAGTTTTTCGAGAGCGTCAGCTTGGTCGACGACGTGCTCCAGGCGGACGTCAACTACGCCGTGATGGACTTCGCGACGCGGGACAGCTACCGGCACGCGATCGAGGAGCTCGCGAGAGGCTCGAGCCGCGCCGAGCTCGACGTCGCCCGAGAGGCGATCGCCCAGGCCGCGCGGAGCGAGGTGCGCGACGGCCGGCGGAATGAGCCGGGGTTCTATCTCGTCGGGGGCGGGCGGCTGGCCTTGGAAGCTACACTCGGCTTCCGAACCTCACTGCCGCGGCGGCTGCTTCGCGCATATATCGCGGCGGCAACGTTCGGGTACCTCGGTACGATTGCCCTCCTCACCCTGGGCCTTCTCGCGCTGCCCCTCCTGGCCGCCTGGGCATCCGGCGTGGGACCGACGGCCCTTGTCGTGCTCGGGCTCCTGGCCGTCATCCCGGCTTCGGATCTGGCGATAGCGCTCGTGAATCGCTTCGTCGCGACCGTGGTCAAACCGAGGTCGCTGCCGCGGTTCGAGCTTCGAGGCGGTGTCCCGCCGGCCCTGCGCACCATGGTCGTCGTCCCGACACTGCTGACCGCCCGCGGCGAGATCGACGAGCAAATGGAGCGGCTGGAAGTGCACTATCTGGCGAACTCGGACGGTGACCTTCGCTTCGCCATCCTCTCCGACTGGACGGACGCGCCCGCGGAAACCATGCCGGGCGACGAGGATCTTCTGGCGGCGGCACGCGAGCGCATCGCGGGGTTGAACCAGCGCCATGGAGCGGCCGCGGATGGTGGCGATCGATTCCTCTTCTTTCACCGCCGCCGGCTCTGGAACGAGCGCGAGGGGGTCTGGATGGGGTGGGAACGCAAGCGCGGGAAGCTCCACGAGCTGAACCGCCTGCTTCGAGGAGCGACCGATACCACCTTTCTGCCGGCTCCGGGCCCCGCCGCCGCGGCGCCGCCGGACGTCCGCTACGTCATCACCCTCGACGCGGACACACGCCTGCCGCGAGGCGCGGTCAACCGGCTGGTCGGCACGATGGCGCATCCCCTCAATCGGCCCAGGTTCGATCCAGCGATAGGTCGCGTCGTCGAAGGGTACGGCGTGCTGCAGCCCCGGGTCACGCCGCTCCTGCCGGGGCGCCGGGGTTCCATCTTCCAACAGCTCTCGTCAGGTCAGTCCGGCATCGACCCGTACGCGGCGGCCGTGTCCGACGTCTACCAGGACCTTTTCGGGGAGGGCTCCTACACCGGCAAGGGGATCTATGATGTGGACGCGTTCGAGTCGGCCCTGGCAGGGCGGGTGCCGGAGAACGCGCTCCTGAGCCACGACCTCTTCGAGGGCCTGTTCGCGCGCGCTGGCCTGGTCACCGACGTCGAGCTGTTCGAGAGCGCCCCCCCGCACTACGGCGTCGCCGCGGCCCGCCAGCATCGATGGGCGCGTGGCGACTGGCAGCTGCTGCCCTGGATTCTCCGGGCGCGGATCCCGTTGATCGGGCGCTGGAAGATGGCGGACAATCTGCGCCGCACCCTGTCGGCCCCGACCGCTTTCCTCACATTGGTCGCCGCGTGGGCCATGCGGGGCACGTCACCCGCGACGTGGACTGCGTTCGTCCTCGCCACCATCGCGGTCCCGGCGCTCCTGCCGGCCCTCAACGGGCTGATTCCGCGGGGGCGCGGCATCTCCAAGCGCAGCCACCTGCGCGCGGTCGGCCGCGATTTCCTCCAGGCCGTCTCGCAGATGGCGTTCGTGATCACGATGCTGGCGCATCAGGCCTGGCTGATGAGCGACGCGATCGTGCGGACGCTCATTCGCGTGTACGTGACGCACCGCCATCTATTGGAGTGGGTCACGGCGGCACAGGCAAGGTCCGGGCTCGGGCTCGATCCCTGGGGCTTCTATCGCCGCATGGCCGGGGGGCTTGCTCTCACCGTGTCCGCGGCGGCCATCGGCGGCTGGCGGCGGCCCGATGTCTTGGCCGCCGTGGTGCCCTTCCTGCTGCTGTGGATGGTCTCCCCTGCGGTGGCGCGATGGGTCAGCTCGCCTGGGCTCGCCGCCCGGAACGCGCCGCTCTCCGCAGCCGACGCGCGCGCGCTCCGGTTGATCGCGCGCCGGACGTGGCGGTTCTTCACGACGTTCGTGGGTCCGGAAGATCACTCGCTGCCCCCGGACAACTTTCAGGAAGACCCGAAGCCCGTCGTGGCTCACCGGACGTCGCCCACGAACCTGGGCCTCTATCTCCTGTCAACCGTGGCCGCTCGAGATTTCGGATGGATCAGCACGCTCGACGCCGTCGATCGGCTGGAGGCCACGCTCCAGACGATGCAGCGCCTCGAGCGTTTCCGCGGTCACTTCTTCAACTGGTACGACACGACGGACCTCCGTCCGCTCGATCCGCGCTACGTGTCGTCGGTCGACAGTGGCAATCTCGCGGGCCACCTCATCGCGCTCGGGCACGCCTGTCGGGAGATCATCGAGCGGCCGCTCCTGCCTCAGACGGCTCTCGCCGGGATCGAGGACGTCGCGCTCCTCGTCCGTGAGTCGGCGCACGTCCCGGCCGATGGCCGGCGCACGCGTTCGGTCACCCGGCAGCGGCTGGACAAGGCCTTGGACGCCGTCTTGGCGGCAGTCAAAGAGGTGCCCGAGGCGGCCGAGTGGTCGGGGCGACTCGCCGGGCTCAAGGCCCATGCCCGCGCCGTGACGGACCTCGCGCGGGGCCTGGTCGAGGGCGATCGCATGAGCTCGCCATCGAAGGAGCCTTCGGAAGAGGTGATCGTCTGGGCTCTCGCCTTGCACGCCACCATCGAAAGCCATACCCGTGATCTCGATGGGACGAGCCCGATGTCCGAGCTTCTGATCCAGCGCCTGACGAAGCTCGCTCAGATCGCAGAAGCGGTGGCCAGGGGCATGGAGTTCGGCTTCCTTTTCGATCCGGTGCGGAAGCTCTTCTCGATCGGCTACCGTGTCGCGGACGGCAGTCTCGACTCCGGCTACTACGACCTGCTCGCCTCGGAGGCCCGCCTCACGAGCTTCGTCGTGATCGCGAAAGGCGATGTCCCCGTCTCGCACTGGTTCCGGCTGGGCCGCGCCTTGACGCCGGTGGAACAGGATTCCGTGCTCGTGTCCTGGTCGGGCTCGATGTTCGAGTACCTGATGCCCGCCCTCGTCATGCGCGCGCCGGCGGAAAGCCTGCTGGATCAGACATGCCGGCTCGTCGTCCGGCGCCAGATCAGCTACGGCGCGGAGCGCGGCGTGCCCTGGGGAGTCTCGGAGTCCGGTTACAACGCCCGCGACCTCGAGATGACCTACCAGTATTCGAACTTCGGCGTGCCCGGCCTCGGGCTCCGGCGGGGGCTGAGCGACGATGTCGTCGTCGCCCCGTACGCGACCGCGCTGGCGGCCATGATCGATCCAGGGGCCGCGGTCCGAAACTTCCAGCGTCTCGCGGACGCCGGCGGCAGCGGCATATACGGTTTCTACGAAGCTCTCGACTACACGCCGTCCCGGCTTCCCGAGAACGCCCTAGTGGCCATTGTCCGCGCGTACATGGCGCACCACCAAGGCATATCGCTCGTCGCCCTCGACAATGTCCTTCACGGCGGGATCATGCGCGCGCGCTTTCACACCGAGCCCCTTGTCCAGGCGACCGACCTCTTGCTGCAGGAGCGGACACCGCGAGACGTCGCGGTCGCCCGACCGCCTGCGGAAGACGTGATGACGATCGGCGACGCGCGAGAGTTCGTCCCTCCGGTCGTCCGGCGCTTCACCACGCCCCACGGAGCGCTCCCGCGCACGCATCTCCTGTCGAATGGGCGCTATGCGGTGATGGTCACGGCCGCGGGCTCCGGGTACAGCCGCTGGCGCGACATCGCCGTGACCCGCTGGAGAGAGGACGTCACGCTCGACGTGGGAGGCACATACGTCTACCTCCGCGATGCGTACAGCGGCCAGAGCTGGTCGGCCGGCTACCAGCCCACCGGGCGCGAGCCGGACAGGTACGAGGTGGTGTTCTCCGAGGACCGGGTCAAGATCGCCAGGCAGGATGGCTCGATCACCACCACGCTCGACGTGCTCGTCTCTCCGGAGGACGACGCCGAGGTGCGCCGGGTCTCGGTCATGAACCTGGGGACACGAACCCGGGAGCTCGAGCTGACATCGTATGCCGAGGTTGTGCTGGTGCCGCCGGCAGCCGATGCGGCCCACCCCGCGTTCTCGAACCTCTTCGTCCAGACTGAGTGCGTTCCCGAGCTGGACGTGGTGCTCGCGACGCGCCGGCCGAGATCGCCTGACGAGCCGCGGCTCTGGCTGGCGCACGTGGTGGCCGTCGAGGGCGAAACCGTCGGCGACCTCCAGTGGGAAACCGACCGCGCCCGGTTTCTCGGCCGCGGCCACGGGGTCCGGATGCCCCTCTCGCTGCTCGATGGCCGGGCTCTCTCCAACACTGTGGGCTCCGTGCTGGATCCGATCGTGAGTCTGCGACGGCGGGTGCGCATCCCCCCCGGGCTCACCGTTCGGGTGTCGTTCTCGACCATGGTCGCGCCGTCGCGCGAGGAGGCTCTCGGCCTCGCCGAGAAGTACCGCGACGCGATGATGTTCGACCGTGCCGCCACGTTGGCGTGGACCCAGGCGCAGGTGCAGTTGCATCATCTCGGCATCGGGCCCGACGAGGCCCACCTCTTCCAGAGCCTTGCCCGTCGCGTGCTCTTCCTGGACCGGACGCTCCGGCCCTCTGCGGACGTGCTCACGCGTGACACGGGCGGTCCCGCGGCTCTGTGGCCACACGGGATCTCGGGGGATATCCCGATCGTCCTGGTGCAGATCGACGAGCCTGACGATGTGGGCATCGTGCGGCAGCTGCTCCGCGCCCACGAATACTGGCGGTTGAAGCAGCTCGCGGTCGACCTGGTGATCCTCAACGAGCGGGCGCCCTCGTATGTGCAGGACCTGCAATCCTTGCTGGAGGCGCTGGTCCGCACGAGCCAATCGGCAGCGGCCCACGAGGGACACGCGCCGCAAGGCAGCGTGTATATTCTGCGATCGGACCGCATCACGCCATCGCAGCGCGATGTCCTGCTCGCCGGGGCCCGCGCGGTGCTGTCGAATCGGCGTGGCACATTGGCCGAGCAGATCACGCGCGAGCAGCGACCCGAGACCCCGCCGGTCGCTCCCCTGCGGCGGCCGCCCGCGACCAGGCCGCCGCCGGCCCCCCCGCTGCCACGGCCGGAGCTCGAGATCTTCAACGGCCTGGGAGGCTTTGCGGCCGAAGGGCGGGAGTACGTGACGCTCCTCGAGGCGGGGCACCACACACCGGCCCCCTGGATCAATGTCATCGCGAATCCGGCATTCGGGTTTCAGGTCTCCGAGTCGGGATCCGGGTACACTTGGTCAATCAATAGCCGGGAGAACCAGCTCACCCCGTGGTCGAACGACCCGGTCAACGACCCGCCGGGCGAGGCCATCTATGTCCGGGATCAGGAAAGCGGCGAGATATGGAGTCCCACGGCGCTGCCGATCCGGGAGGTGGGCCAGCCCTATATCGCTCGACACGGCCAGGGCTATAGCCGCTTCGAGCACGTCTCCCACGGCATCTCGCTCGAGCTTCTGCAGTTCGTGCCGCTCGAGGACCCGATCAAGGTGTCCCGCCTGACGGTGCGGAATGCATCGGGCCGGGCGCGGCGGTTGTCCGTGACCGCCTATGTCGAGTGGGTGCTCGGGGTGTCGCGCAGCGCCTCCGCCCCGTTCATCGTGACCGAGATCGACCCGGATACGAAGGCGATGCACGCGCGCAATACCTGGAGCAGCGACTTTGCCGGCCGCGTGGCGTTCGCCGATCTCGGCGGGGCGCAGACGGCGTGGACGGGTGATCGGACGGAGTTCCTCGGGCGGAACGGCGTCCTCGAGCGCCCGGCGGCCCTCACTCGCGAGGGTCGACTCTCTGGGCGGGTCGGCGCCGGAATCGACCCGTGCGGTGCCCTCCAGACCATCGTGGAGCTTCGCGCGGGGGAGCGCGCCGAAGTCGTATTCTTCCTCGGCGAGGCCGCGACGCGCGAGGAGGCGGGCGCCTTGATCGCGCGCTACCGGACGGCCGACCTCGACATGGTTTTGCGGGCCGTCGAGGACCGCTGGGACAACGTGCTTGGCGCGGTCCAGGTGAGGACTCCGGACCGGTCCCTGGATCTGCTGCTCAACCGCTGGCTCCTCTACCAGACGCTCGCGTGCCGGGTCTGGTCGCGCTCGGCCTTCTATCAGGCGGGTGGAGGCTATGGATTCCGCGACCAGCTCCAGGATGTGATGGCCCTGTCGGTGGCGACGCCGGGAATCGCGCGCGAGCACATCCTTCGAGCCGCGGCCCGCCAGTTCGTGGAGGGCGACGTGCAGCACTGGTGGCACCCGCCCTCCGGCCGCGGCGTTCGCACACGGATCTCCGACGATGCGGTCTGGCTGCCGTACTCCGTTCTCCACTATCGAGACACGACCGGAGATGCGGCGGTGCTGGACGAGGTCGTGTCCTTCCTCGACGGGCCGACACTCGCGACGGGGCAGGAGGAATCATATTTTCAGCCGGGCGTGTCATCGGAGCAGGGAACCCTTTTCGAGCACTGCGCCCGCGCTCTCGACCGGGCGCTCGCCGTCGGCGCTCACGGCCTTCCCTTGATGGGCACGGGCGACTGGAACGACGGCATGAACCGGGTCGGCCGGGAGGGGCGCGGGGAAAGCGTCTGGCTCGGGTGGTTTCTCCATGCGACGCTCCGCGAATTCGCGCGTGTCGCCGAGGACCGCGGCGACCAGGTGCATGCCGCCGCGTGGCGAGAGCATGCGGGCGCGCTCAAGGTTTCCTTGGAAGCGCAGGCGTGGGACGGCGACTGGTATCGCCGTGCCTATTTCGACGACGGCACACCGCTCGGATCCATCGCGAGCGAGGAATGCCGGATCGATTCGATCTCGCAGTCCTGGGGAGTGATCTCGGGCGCCGCGGAGCCGGTCCGCGCGGCGCGGGCAATGGCCGCGGTCGACGAGCATCTGATTCGGCGGGACGAGGGACTCATGGTCCTTCTCGCCCCGCCATTCGACCATACGGCTCTCGATCCCGGCTACATCAAGGGCTATCCCCCGGGCATTCGCGAGAACGGCAGCCAGTACACCCATGCCGCTCTCTGGTCCGTGATCGCCTTCGCTACGCTGGGCGAGGGAGACAAGGCGTACGGGCTTTTCTCGCTGTTGAACCCGATCAACCGTGCGAGCACCCGCGCGAACGCCGATCGCTACAGGGTCGAGCCGTATGTCGTGGCCGCCGATGTGTACGCCGAGCGTGCCCACGTCGGTCGCGGCGGCTGGACCTGGTATACGGGCTCGGCGGGGTGGATGTACCGGGCCGGCCTGGAATGGCTGCTCGGATTCCGTGTGCGGGGGGAGTTCCTTCACCTCGACCCGTGCATCCCGCGGGGCTGGCCGCGCTTCGAGATTGTCTTCCAGTATCACTCGGCGCGCTACGAGCTCACGGTGGAGAACCCGCGCGGTGTCTCGCGCGGCGTCTCGAGCGTGGAGGTGGACGGGGCAGCTCCCGTCTCCGGCGGCGGGCCGCTCCGGCTCATCGATGACGGCGCCACCCACTCCGTTCGCGTTGTGCTCGGCTAGTTAGTCCGGCTTCGCGGGCCGGGGGATCTGCAAGGCGTCGAAGCGCTGGAGCCGGTCCTGACCCAAGGCACGATCCCAGACCTCGGCCAGCCGCGTCGGAGAACAGGCGTTGTGTTACTTAGGCGCTCACATACGCCGCGCGAACCGCTCGATGCCGTCCTGGCAGCGGACGCATGTCTGCACCTCGGGCACGGCGTGCAGCCGCGCCGGGGAAATCCGCTCGGCACACTCCACGCACACGCCGTACTCACCGTCGTTCAGCCGGTCGAGGGCGGCCGACAGACGCTTCACGCGCTCTACCACCCTCTCGCGCGTGGCGAAGCTGATCTCCCGGTTCTCGTTGGCCTGGATCTCGTCAACCTCGTCAGCGAAGCGGGAGTTGTCGCGGATCGCACCAGGCAGCTCCTCAACCGCTACGGCCCCGCCGAGCTGGCGAAGTCGAAAGAGAGCCGCCGTCAGGTTGTGATTGAGCCGCTTTCTGATGTCATCCATGGTGAGCCTCCTGACACCTCATGACCGGTCCCGCGTGCCTATTGGACCTCGGTCCACTCAGCCGGCGAGCCGGAGAGCGCTCGGCTCCTGAAGTCGCCGTTCGATCATCTGCCAGTCGATGTTCCGGAAGAAGGCCTCGATGTATTTGGCTCGTTCCGTCGCTTTGTAATCCGGCATGAAGGCGTGCTCCCACACATCCATCACCAGCAGAGGCCTGAAGCCCGCTGGCACGCCCTCGTGATGGAGAGTGACCCAGTGATTCGTCAGCCAGTGCATAACCGGATCCTCAAAAAGGATGACCCAGCCGACGCCACGCATCTCACCGATCGCGTGGAAGGCCGCCTGCCACTGCTCGACGGAGCCGAAGGACTCGGTGAGGGCGGCCGCCAGACCGGAGCCGCTCGCCGGTGTCAGCTCGGCGGCTGGGCTGAGACCCGAGAAGTAGTGCTCGTGCAGAATCATTCCGTTGTACTCGAAGCCCAAGCGACGGGTCAGCTCGGCGAACTCTGGGTTCTTGCCCGACGCCTGCCCGTGGCCGACCATCGCCGCGAGGTCGCCATTGAGCAGGTTGACCTGCTTCACGTATCCCGCGTACAGGGCGAGGTGCTCTGCGATCTGCGCGTCGGAGATCCCGTCGAGACCATGCAGGTCGAAGAAGCGCTCCGCATAGGGCTTCGGGACGAATGTCTTGGGGCTGTGCGTGCTCACACGTCCTCCTTTTAAAGGTTCCTCAATGCGTCGACCCGTTCTTGCGTCCCCGGATGGGTGGCGAGGAGGCCGTCGTTGCTCCCACCGGCTGTTTGTATGAGCCAGGTGAGCGTGTTGATCATCACAGCCTTCGAATAGCCGGCACGGACGAGGATGTCCACCCCGTGGCGGTCGGCTGCGTACTCTTCTGAGCGGCTATAGCTGGTTGTGACCAGAGCGCCAGCCATGGGTGTGATGCGACCGCTGCCGGGGAAGATCTGGTCGAGAATGATCATCCCGATGCCCAAGCCCGCGCCCAGCGCTTGTGCCTTTGCCACGTGTCCGAGATCGTCGTGGGCGAGTTCATGGGCCGGCACACCTCGAAGATGCTCATCGCTGGCCTTCTGAAGGAGACCACTCGTGACATAGAACTCTCCCCCGCCGGCGCCGGCCGCATTGACGTGAGGATCGTCCATGATCCCACCTTGACCTGATTCAGGGGCCACGGATCGTCCATGGCGGCGACGAGGGGGGCCATGATGCGGCGGATGCGCTCAGCCTGCTGCGCATCGAGCGGATGAGGCGCGGGCTGGCTCCTGCCCGTCTGTGTCGGCTGGGGCTCGCCTGGCGGCGCCCCTCCGACTCCGGCGCAACCAGCCGCCAGGAAGAAGATGAGGACGGCGGCGCTGCGGTGCGTGCGCAGCATCTGTCTAGGGTCCGAACACGAACGTCGCGATCACGAACGCGACACTCATGGCAAAGGCACACGCCATCGATTTGCTCATTGCAGGGCCTCCTGGTTCAGCGACTTGCATCATGCTACCCGGTTCGTGGGGCGAGTGAGTATTGGACCAAGGTCCACTGGCCCCTCATGATCCGGAGCTGTTAGCGTAGACAATGGGGGAAGGAATCCACTTGGTTCAGATTCGGCGGCTGGTGTGAAGCGAAATAAGGAGGATCACGCTATGCGATGGATACACTCGACGCGTCTTGGAGCCCTCGTGGGCGTCCCGATCGTGATGACGGCTGCGCTCACCGGCCTGGTGTGGGCGGACGAGCCGGCGTCACCGCCGCCTGCCGCGAAGGCCGCGGTGTCAGGGGCCGGCGCCAGGACCAGTCACGTGCGAGAAGTCCAGCAGGCTCTGGTGGCCGCCGGCTTCGATCCTGGTCCGATCGACGGGATCATGGGCCCGCGCACGAAGTCCGCCCTGCTGAAGTACATCGCCGTTCCTCCACCTCAGATCCCGAGCCCCGCGGACCGGGCCCTCGCGCCGTTCAGGACGAATGAGCGACGCGAGGGCCAGTGAGAGCCGCGAGCGCCGGGCACAGGAGGCCCCCATGGTCTTCGTATACGTACTGATCGCGATCCTCGGCGCGGCGGCAATGGCGTTCGCCGTCCAGAATCCGGACCCTGTGACGGTGAGCTTCCTCAACTTGCGAACCGTGAGCCTGCCGCTGTCCCTGCTGCTCCTGCTGTCGGCCTTCGTGGGCGTCCTCTTCGCGTCGGTGAGCGGCTTCGCGCGGGAGATCGAGCTGAAGCGTAAGGTCCGACAGCTCGAGAAGCGGATCGTCGAGCTGTCCGCCCCGGTGAACCAGACCCCGCGCGTGGAGAGAGGGCCGGTGCACCACGCGTTGCCGAAAGTCTGAGCCGCGCTCGGGCCCTACTTTCGGCCCCAGAGCGCCCGCCAGAGCGTGCCCGTGGACGCCGAGTGGGCCCAGCGCGAGCAGCGCAAGGTCCGGTCCCTCGCCACCTGCGCCTGGATCGCCCAGCGTCGCAAGCTGCTCCTGATCGGCCCCACTGGCGTCGGCAAGTCCTGGCTCGGCGGGGATCGCGCCGAACGCGCCTTGACCCTCATCACCAGCCAGGTGCCGGTCAAAGGCTGGCACGACCTGATCGGGGAGCGCACCCATGCCGACGCCGATTCTGCTGCCAGCAGGTCTCGGACCCTTCTGAGCACAGGACCCGACCTCTGTCCCCGTTGCCCAGCCTGACCCGACTCTTCTCCAATCCCGCTGCGATCAGTGCGTCCCGAACGAGACGAGCGCGTAGATCGCTCAGCGCGTCGTTACGCGCGCTGTAGGCCGACCCGTCCCATGAATACTTCTTCAGGGCCTCCCGCTGGTCCAGGTAACCCTGAAGCTCGATGTCAGCCGATGGATTGCGCTGCGCCCAGGCAGCAATCAGCGCAATCTTGCCTTGGCCCTCGAACCGGAGCTGCACCGTCTGGAACTGGAAGTGGACGCTATCGAGCGTCGCCCCCGCCTTTCCCTGCAGCCCTCGGGATCCTGGAGGGCCCGACAACTCCAGCAGGTCCAGGGGGACCGGGAGCCCCGACAGGCCCCTGAGGCCCAGGAGTGCCGCTTACGCCGACGGCTCCGGGGGGTCCAGCAGGTCCACGAGGTCCGGCGAGCCCCAGACGGCCCACCGCTCCCATCCAACCCGGCTCGACGAGCCGCGGTTGCGGCGTGCAAATGGTGATGGGCTTGGAGTCATCGTTATTCGTGTAGTTCAACGCGACGTACCCGTCCTGGTAGCTGTAGAAGTTCTGGGCTTTCCACCCGGGAGCCGAATCAGGGCCGACGTACCCCCGGCGCGGCGTTGACGCGCTACAGCCGGCAACCGCGACGAGGAGGCCGGCGGTTCATCTGGTAGCAGCCCTCGGTGTCTTCACCGCAGGTTCGGTTCTTCTCTCCCTCGGCTCCGGTTCGAATCGCGCCGGCCGAGGCACCCTCAGTCACCAGGGCGTCACGAATGGCCTTGACCCGCCGCTCGCTCATGGCCTGGTTATACGCGTCCGTACCACGGGGATCCGCGAAGCCCTCGATCCCGATCTCGAATGTTGGGTTCTGATTCATGAACGCCACGATCTCCTTGATCTTGCCAACCTCAGACCTTGGTCCACCTCGCGACTGCGCCCAGTAGCGTCTCCTCGGCGCCCGACCGCGCCGCCATTTGCCTTTGTCAGATACCTTCCGAAGCGGCCAGCCTGCGTATTGGACCTTGGTCCAATAGTCGAACGGAATCCCGTCATCTAAGATCCGGGATCATGGTGTCCAGGTCGCGTCGTCCAAGTAAGGAAGCCACGATGACAAGCGGGGTCCGACCGGGCTCATGGCCCGTGTGTGGGGTACCCGTGCCGCGATGTAGCGGAGCTGTCCCACTCAAAGGAACAGCTGAGTCGGCCAACCTCTCGAATTTCTTGAATTGTCTTTCTGGCACTTCGGTTGCTTCTGAAAGAGGCATCCCGAGGTGATAATCCAGCGCCTAAAGACTGGAGAGTGACGTCATGTGCCTTCAGCAGGACCGGGGACAGAGAATGCGGCAGATGGACAGCCTCATGCCCACGCTCAA